>JAGBUD010000154.1 GCA_017630995.1 Clostridia bacterium | reverse complement strand
TCTTACGGACAGAGAGCTTTTGCCGTCATATCTGCGTATGCCGCAGGCTGAAAGAGAAAGACTTGAAAGGAACAAAGAACAATGAGAAAGATTTTTATGGGCGCGGACAGCGCAGGATTTGAGCTTAAAGAGCATATAAAGGAAAAGCTTACCGCCGAGGGATACACGGTTTTCGATATGGGCGCATTCGATTCAAAATCAAGCCACTACCCCGAATATGCTTCCGCAGTTTGCGAAAAGGTGCTTGAGGACACAGAGAATTCATACGGTATCCTCATTTGCGGAACGGGTATCGGTATGTCTATGTGTGCAAACAAGTATAACGGAATCCGTGCGGCACTCTGCTCCGATACGTTTTCCGCGAGAATGACAAGAGTTCATAACAACGCAAACGTGCTTTGTATGGGCGCGCGCGTAATCGGCTCTTGCCTTGCCGAAGACATTGTGGATTCATTTCTTGCCGCAGAATTTGAAGCGGGCGGAAGACACGAAATGCGTGTTAATATGATAACGGACATTGAGAAAAAGCAAAAGTAATTTTTACTTGGCTTTTCAGATAGCATAAAAAAGACGAGGGCTTCGCTTTCACGCACCGCCCTCGCTTTTTTATTTTTAGTGATTTATTTTATGCTCACTCTAAAGAGAAAAGCGCGAGCCGTGCTCTTTTATGTAGCTCTCCATATTTTGCGGCATTTCCTCACCGAATTCCGAAACGAGCAAAAATTGAGATGCGGAATTACTGTCGCACCTCTCCTCAAAGAAAAGATAATATTCTTCCCCATCAAGCGAGTATATCTCCGCGCAAAAATCGGGAATTTTCTTTTCTATTTCACGGTAAAGCTTAACTATGCTGTCAACGTCGTCAAATCTATATATCATATTTTTAGAGGAAAGCATCGTAATGCTGTCGGATTTTGCAATATTTTTCTCAATTCCGACAGAAAGCTTGCCGAGCTTTGTGACGAATATTTCGGCACCCGATTTTGAGGGGTAATACTGAATGAGCATTTTTTCTCCGCTGACCTTAAAGCCAGAAATATCTCTTGCCTTGTCTAGTATTTTCCAAAAGGCTTTTCTTATTTTAGGGTCCGAGTAGTCTGCGCCCTCACAGTCTATTCCGTATTCCCTAACCTCTTTTTCGTCAAGCATTATTTTCATTTTATTTTCGTTAATAATAAGACACTCCATATCTACTCCTTCTTATTATATTATACACATACAGCAAAATAATGCCATAATTACTTTAAGGCAAAAAGGGATTATAATGGTAAAAAACAAAGAAAACTGTGTTTTTTTGACTTTGTTTTCTATATTTTTCAAAATTGTCTTGTATTTTATATCAAAATGTGATAGAATATCCCTCGGTGAGTTCGAAACCTTCCTCACCAAACCGATACGTCGGCTAAAAAACAAAACTACAGGAGCTAAAAGCATTATGAAAAACAAAACTGCGCTTTACCTAACTCGCGGAGCACTTTGCGCCGCTCTTTACGTTGTTTTGACGCATTTGTCAAACGCGTTTGGACTTGCCAGCGGAGCAATACAGCTTCGCATTTCCGAGGCACTTTGCATTATGCCTCTATTCTATCCCGAAGCAATCGTTGGCATTTTCATCGGTTGCATAATTTCGAATTTAACCACAGGCGGACTTATTTGGGACGTTATATTTGGCAGCCTTGCAACCCTCATCGGACTTATCGGAGCTTGGCTTTTAAGGAAGCTTACGAAAAAGCTGATATTTATTGCAACTATTCCGACAGTGCTTGCAAATGCGCTTATAATCCCACCCGTTCTCATGTATGCTTACGGCGTGGAGGACGGATTTTGGTTTCTTTTTGCAACAGTCGGTCTTGGCGAGCTGATAAGCGCAACCGTTTTCGGAACGATTCTTTTCTTTTCTATGAAAAAGGCAAGGCTGTAAAAAATTCCCCTTATATGCTTCTCATCACGGGAAGATATAAGGGGTTTTTCTTTTATATTAATCCTATTAGGATTTTTTCGTGTCTGCTATGCAGAAATCGTTATAGTCGGGAGAAAGTCCCGCCGCCATTAGACGCTCTTTTTGAAGCTCGCTTGTAATGGGATACATAATTTCAAAATTTTCGATGAATTTCGGGTGCTTTTTCTCGATACCCTCGCGCTTTTTGGGGTTAAGGTCGTGCGCTTCAAGGCGAACTCCTTTTGCAAGCACCATAAAATCGGTGACGTGCATCATAAATTTGCGCTCGATTGCAAGATATTCGGGTCTGCCGCCAAGGTTAACGTATTCATCAGGATCCTCAAGTCTGTCGAAAAGGCAGGTCGTTGCAGTAAAGGGATAGTACGTAAACGTGTATCTCTTGTCAACAACGGTCTTGCAGCTATCGCAGAACTCACTCAAATTCACCTCGCGCTCGGGAACACTTCCGTCCGCAAGTCCTATCATAGAGCGAGATACGCCAAACGCCTTGTTGTCACCCGCGATTTCGAGAACGGTTGCACCTATATCAAGGTTTCCGCAAAGCGCGTCACAACGTGTGCCCGCAGCAACGGCGGGGTCGTTCGCAATAACCATAGGGATAAAGAGCTGTGCTCTGTAGGGCCAAGGTCCTTTGGTAACAACGTTGTGGTCGTTTTCAACGCTGCCGTGGTCTGACGTAAATATTATCGTAGTATTCTCATAAATTCCGTTATCCTTGAGGGATTTTATTATGCGTCCGACAAGGTTATCCACCTCAACTATCATTTCGGTGTAAATAACGCGCTCTTTCATTCTCTCTTCAAAAACGCAATCGGGATTTTCGATTGCCTCGGGGGGATTGAGGTATGCGCGGCGGTAAAGCTCAACCTCGGGAATATCCGAAGCGGGTCTGCCGGAATGCTTGAAATGAGGGATTTTCGAGGGATCAACGGTTCCCTGCACCTCTTTAGGCGAAACGTGAGGGCCGTGCGGCGCATTAAATCCGCAATAGAGGAAGAAGGGCGAACCTTCCTTATCGGGAGCGGCACCGTTTGGTGCTTTGCCCGTTTTTGTGTAGCTATCTATAAACTCAATGGCACAGTCTGCGCACCAACGGTCAAGGTAGTCCTCCTCGGGATATACGAAATGTCCCGTTTCGTCTGCAGGGTGCGAGTCCTTTGCCTCGGGGTGAACTCTTTTAAGATAATGGAGATATCCGTTTGTTTCTTCCGACGTGCATCCGTAGCTTCCGTAGAGGTCGGATTCGATTTTTCTGTACTGATATCCAAGCGGCTCTGTGTTAGGCGTGTGGTCGTAAAGTCCAACGGCAGCGGTCATATATCCTGCATCGTTAAGACGTTCGGGCAGGAACACCGTTCCGTCTCTTGTGGGAATTCCGTTTGTCCAGCCGTCGTGTCCCGAAACAAATTCACCAGTAAGGCAAGACATTCTTGCGGGTGCGCAAACGGTTGACGCGGTTATTGCGTTATCAAACACGCACCCCTCTGCCGCCAAGGCGTCTATATTGGGGGTAGGGATAAAATCTGCTCCGTAAATATTCAAAAAGTCAGCTCTTAACTGATCGCACATTATAAGAACGACGTTGCGTTTTGAATTCGAACTCATATATTTCTCCTAAAATTGATTTACTTTTTCAGTATTTATTTTTCCAAATATTGACTCAATTTTATCATTAAAATCCCTATTTGTCAATAAATACCGCTGAATTTATTTTTTGAAATTTATGCGCAAACGATGCCGCTTAATTTGGGCAAATATTCGAATATATTTCATAAAAAGAAAGCGGGAAGCTTATCTCGGATACTTCGTTGAGAGTATCCGAGATAGCACCCCGCTTTTTCATTTATATGGGATAGACACCCTTTTGGATATCATAAATAAGCTTCGCTATAGCATGCTCCTCGTTGCTGACGGTCACGTAATCAGCCGCATCTTTAGCCTTTTGGCAAGCATTCGAAACCGCCACGCCTATTTTGGCTGCGGCAAACATTGCAATATCGTTATCGTAATCACCGATTGCAACGGTTTTGTTTTCGTCGATATTCAAATACTCGGCAAGCTTTTTTATAACAACGCCCTTGTTTATTCCCTTTGGCAGAATTTCAAAGAGCGAGCGCTCCGATCTTATAAAATCGAAGCTTTCGGCAAGCCGGTGCGACTCTAGAATTCTTTGAACCTCCAAGATTTCTTCTTCCTTATCGGTTGCAAAAATTATCTTGCCTATCGGCTCGCAAACCTCAGCATAGTGCTTTACCTCATTGGAGAGCTTTGCTGATTTTCTAAATCTTACCATAGCACTGCTGTCTTTATAGAAATAGGTTTTATAAAAGGTGCTGACGTTTATTCCGACCTCGGGCAAGCGCTCGTCCACAGCTCTGATTAACTCATCAACTCCGCTCGGCATTACGCTCGTCCATATATATTTTTCTTCGCTATAATCGAAAACGCCACCACCGTTAACGCAGCCTATAGGCGCGTTTGGATTAATAAGCTTATACATATCAACCGCATAGTATGGCATTCTACCCGTTATAAAGGTGAATTTGCCGCCCTCGCGCTTAAAAAACTCTATAGCTTCTATATTTTCCTTCGATATACTCTTATCGTTTCTTAAAATTGTTCCGTCCAAATCTGTGCATATCAATATGCCGTCAAATATTCCCATTTATCCCCTCGAGCTATTTTGCATAAGCAAAACTTACTATTGATTTTACCTCTATATTATACCACACAAATAACAAAAGTCAATAAAAAGCCGATATATATAACGGATCATATTAATTTTCGAAAAAGTAGATTTCAAAATCACTGTTTTTTCATTTGGCGCAGAAAGAGAATTACGGCAACAATAGTTGCCAACAACGCATATCCAAGCACCCATAAGAGATGTTCAAAAATATCCGCAAAATTTCCCGAAAGCGCCGCGCGCTCCATTTCAACCGCATGAACGAAAGGCAATACGTATGCGATTTTTTTAAATACTCCGCCCACAAGCTCAAGGTCAAACCATACCCCCGATAACCATGCGGAAAGATTTGTAAGCAATGCGCCGCATATACCGCCAACCTGCTTATCCGACAAAACACTGCCGCAAAGAAGACCGAGCGCTATATAAAAAACCGAAATCGGTATTATCAAGGCTATAGCGAGAAGAATGTTAATTGTGACATCAAGTCCGAGAATTATTGCCGCTACATAGCAAATTAAGGATTGACCTATCGCAATCGGCACTATAGGCAAGGCGTAACCAAGTATAAAATCAAGAGGTTTCAGTGGTGTTGTGTACAGTCTTTGTAAAAGAGAGCTGCCCCTATCCTTTGAAATTACCGTAGCCGAAAACAAGGTTAAAAACGAAAGTCCGAAAACAGCGACTCCGGGAGCCAAATGCTCAATTTCAAATAGCGAAACGGGAACGTTTGCTTGAATTGCGCTTAAAAGCAAAATCAAAGCAAGTGGAAATCCAAGTCCAAAGCACAAATTCAAGGGATCGCGCAGAATTTCTTTAGTGTTTCGTTTAGCGAAGGTAAGTATTCTCATATATTCTCCCCTCTTACTACGCGAACAAATGCTTCCTCGAAGCTATCTGTGTTGGCTGCTTCCTTTATTTTTTTAGCGCTATCGCAGATCAAAAGACTTCCCGACCTCATAATTGCAACACGGTCGGAAAGCGACTCTGCTTCTTCCATATAGTGAGTGGTTAAAATTATGGTTACGCGTCCTTTTAACGCGCGAATAATGTCCCAAAGCTCACTTCTTGCAATTACGTCAAGTCCAAGGGTAGGCTCGTCCAGGAAAAGAATTTTAGGCTCGCTTATCAGTGCCATAGCAATACTCAATCTGCGTTGCCAACCACCCGAAAGCTTGCCTGCTTTTCTTTTCATCACCTCATCAAGACGCAAAAGCGAGGTCAGCTTATCAATCTTTTCTTTTCGCTTTTCCTTTGAAAAACCGTGAACTCCGCATATAAATTCAAGATTTTCCCTAACAGAAAGTCCGGGAGCAACTGCGGTTTCTTGCGGGGAAACCGCAATTAATGATTTAACCTCGGCAGCTTCCTTTGTGATACTTTTTCCCAGCAAAAAGGCATCTCCGTCCGTGGGGCGTGTAAGACAAGAGAGCATTTTTATAGTCGTCGTTTTGCCCGCTCCGTTAACTCCGAGCAAAGCCACAAGCTCTCCCTCTTCAATATCCAAGCATAATCCATTAACGGCAACGAGGTTTTTATATGATTTTGTTAGATTTTGAATGCTTATAGCAACCATATTATTCTTTCTCCCACACGTGTTTTTCCCGTATTCCAAAATATACGTCGGAAAGTATTTTGCTTATAGTTTCCCATTCCAAGCACAAAAACGACGTGGCAATCATTGCCGCTATTCCGTGAACACACGTCCACATCTCAAGGTGCATAAGCTCGGCTTTTTCTTTTGATATATTATTTGCGTTCATTATCAAACCTACCGACGTATCGAAGTCAGCAGTGGGAATCATCTTCTCACCTTTTCTATCACACATAAAAAGCATTTTAAAAAGTTCTCTTTCATCTTGTGCAAATCGGATATACGCCATACCGAAAGCCTTATATTGCGGATATTTTCCATTCGATTCTTCTTTTTTCAAAAAATTAAGATAGATTTCGTATGCAGCTAAAAGAGTTTCCGATTCAAGTTCCTCCATTGAGGAAAAATTAGAAAAAATAGGCTGTGTTGAGCATTCGAGCACTGAAGCAATCGCACGTGCATTCACTGCCCCCGCCCCGTTTTCTCTCACGATTTGCAACGCGGTTTTTATAATGTCCTCTTTCGTTATTTTAACTTTAGGCGGCATAACGCACCTCCATTATATTTAACTTGTTATATATCATATGTTATATTATCATATAAAAACGTTTTTGTCAATAGAAATCGCAAAAAAAGCAAGTCTTTCGACTTACTTTTTTCTTGGTGCACCTCCGGGGTAAGCGAGGAAAAAACGATTAAGTATCGTTTTTTTCGATGCGCCCGATGGAAATAAGGAAGATGTCGAGCCGAGGGTCGCAGGCGAAGACATTTGACTATATTTCCGAGCCGTCGGAGAACCCTGCGTTTGCGCCAGCAAACTTCCGGGGCTCGATGTCCCTGATTGCACAAAAAAAGAACTCCTTTTTCAAGGAGTTCTTGGTG
>JAGBUD010000153.1 GCA_017630995.1 Clostridia bacterium | reverse complement strand
ATAAGTCTAACCTCGCCGTCGGGCTTCATTCTGAAGAACTTGGGCGGGGGAACCTCTGCGAAGTCTGCGCGGTCGATGTAAAGCTCGCGAGTGAACGGAACCTTTCTCGTGCCTGCATCGGGGTTCGAGGGATTGTTGGAAACCTCGAAGTACTCTACCATATCCTCGGGATAGTTGGTAACTACAACCTTAACGGGATCGAGAACGGCAATTCTGCGCTCTGCGGTCTCGTTGAGCTCTTCTCTGATGCAATGCTCGAGAAGCTCGTAGTCAACTACGCTGTATGCCTTCGCAACACCTGCGCGAGCAACAAAATCAAAAATTGCAGACGGTGTGTATCCTCTTCTGCGGAGTCCGCAAAGAGTGGGCATTCTGGGGTCGTCCCAACCGTCAACAAGTCCGTCCTCAACAAGCTTGCGGAGGTAACGCTTGCTCATAACGGTGTGCGTAACGTTAAGGCGCGCAAACTCTCTCTGCTTGGGCTTTGCTTCAAATCCGATATTTTCAACCACCCAGTCGTAAAGGGGGCGGTGATTTTCAAATTCTATAGAGCAAAGAGAGTGAGTTATACACTCGATAGCATCTTGAATCGGGTGTGCATAATCGTAAAGGGGATATATGCACCACTTATTGCCTTGGCGGTGATGGTCGGTATGCAAAATGCGATAAATTGCGGGGTCGCGCATATTCATATTTGACGAGGACATATCTATTTTAGCGCGAAGTGTTTTTGCTCCGTCGGGGAATTCGCCGTTTTTCATTCTCTCAAAGAGTTCGAGGTTTTCCTCAACGCTTCTATCTCTGTAAGGGCTGTTTTTACCCGGCTCGGTAAGTGTTCCACGGTATTGCTTCATTTCATCTGCATTCAAATCGCAGACGTATGCCTTGCCCTCTTTTATGAGCTTAATGGCGTATTCATAGCATTTTTCAAAATAATCGGAGCCGTAGAAAACACCGCCAGTAGGCTCGCAACCAAGCCATTTAAGGTCGCGGTAAATGCTTTCAACGTATTCGTTATCTTCCTTTGAGGGATTAGTATCATCATAACGGAGGTTGAAAAGTCCGCCGTATTTTTTTGCGGTCATTGCATTAATCCATATTGCTTTTGCCGAACCGATATGAAGATATCCGTTGGGCTCGGGCGGAAATCTCGTGTGTATCTTGAGCTCGGGATTTTCTGCCAAATCCGCATCAATGATGTCGTGGATAAAATTATTTCTTATTTCTTCCATTTTTATGTCCTCTATTGAATATTAAAAACTAATCAAAATGCGCATTGTGCGCTTTCAAGTTAGTATATCACATTTTTTTGAAAAAGTCTAGTATTTTTTTATTATTTATGCGGAACTTTTAATATATTTAGTCATAAAATGATATTGCACGGTATTTTTCGTGCGGAAGGAGTTATTTGTTTGAATAAAACAACGCTTTCACTCGGTTCGGTAACCTATGCTATGAAGGCAAAAAGAATACTTCTTGATATGAAAATTCATTCAAAGCTCATAAAACTTGACAGCGGAACGCGCGATCTCGGTTGCATTTACGGACTCGCGATTGCAAGCGACGATTACAAAAACGCCGTCATGGGATTAAAAAAAGAAGGAATCACTTTTTCGGTTTATTCATAAAACCGTTATCGAATTGATTTCAATTTTTACGAGGTTATATGATATATCTTGACAATGCCGCAACCACGGAAAAGAAACCGAAAAGCGTTTACAGAACGCTTTTGGATTGTGCAAAAAACTGCTCCGCCAATGCAGGCAGAGGGGGGCACCGCGCCTCGCTTTTAGCTGCGGAGAAAATATACCTCGCACGCGAGGAAATATGCGATTTTTTCGGATATTCGGCGCCCGAAAATACAGTTTTCACACTAAATGCGACCTACGCACTTAATATCGCAATAAAGGGCTTGATAAAGAGCAAATGTCACGTCATAATTTCAGACGTTGAGCATAATTCGGTTGTGCGCCCTCTTGAAAAGTTAAGACAAACGCTCGGAATTGAGATATCGAAATTCAACAGTAAGGCTACTCGTCTTGAAGAAGAAATCGCGCGCCTCATAAAGCCGACGACAAAATTTTTGATTTCAACGCTAGCCTCAAATGTTGACGGACGTGAAATTTCACCCGAAATACTCTCACGCATCGCAAAAAAGCACGGACTCAAGCTTATAATAGACGCATCGCAATATGCGGGACACAAGAGCTTTGATTTTAAGAAAACCCCCTGCTCCGCATTTTGTGCCCCCGCCCACAAGGCGCTTTTCGGAATATGCGGTCTTGGGTTTGCCGTTTTTTCTCCCGAAGAAAGTGTAGAAACATTTGCCGAGGGCGGAAGCGGCAATCATTCAAAAAGCATATATATGCCCCCGCTTTTACCCGAAAGACTTGAGGGCGGCACACTTCCAACACCTGCAATAGCGGCTCTCACAGAGGGGATCCGGTTTATAAAGCACAAAGGGATTGAGGCGATTGCAGAGAAGGAAAACAGACTATCGGAGCGTGCCCTTGAAATGATACTTTCAATCCCGAGTGTTATCGTTTACGGAAAGGGATTCGGCATACTTTCTTTTAATTTAAAGGCTTTAAGCTCCGAAAAAACCGCTGCTCTCCTTGATGACGCGGGCATATGCGTTCGCGGAGGTTTTCATTGTGCACCGTCCGCACACGAAACGTTAGGAACGGGTGATAGCGGCACGGTTAGAATAAGCACGTCTTATTTTACCGAGGAAAAGGAAATATATAAGCTTTACCGTGCGCTCAAGAAAATCAATACAAGTATAACAAAAATCAAATAACCGCGTATCAAAAAAGACCGCCTAATGCGGTCTTTTTCAGATTAAAAAATCTCAAATGTTAATTCGCTTGTTTCCAAGAGGTCAAAAAGTGCGGCAAATTCCGAATTTAAGGTAAATTTCGTATCCTTACGCTCCGATATCAACTCGGTGGCAGGAGAATTAAATTCGACGCGAACGTTCATGGGCGAATTGTTATAAACGAGCAAAACGCTTTTGCCGTTTAAGTGTCGCTTGAAAGCATAGATGTCGTTATCAATTAAAACTTCACGATAATCACCGCTTTGAATTATGGAATTTTCTTTTCTGATTTTCCCGATTTTTCTATAGTGAGTAAGGATTTCTACGTCTTCCGCACCCCACGGAAACGTTTTTCTGTTAAACGGGTCGGAAAAGCCTTCCAATCCAACCCCATCACCGTAATAAACCGTTGGAATTCCCGGCAATGCGGATATTACGGTATATGCGGCAACAAGTCGCCTTTTTGCCTTTTCGTATTCCGCGCTGCTCATTTTGTAGACTGCGATATCCGATATACTTTTTTCGCTGACGTCGATATCGGCAAAAACGTTCAATATCCGCTTGGTATCATGAGTTCCCAAAAGATTCATTGCGTTTTCTCTTTGAGGCTTCGGCATATTTTTCATAACCGTATTCAAATAATAGCGCATACTTTCCGCGTTTTTATTGACGACGTAATCTATGATTGAATCGCGGAGCGGATAATTCATAACTCCGTCAAGCTCTGCACCAAGGTAGTATTTTTTCCTTACCCCGTATGCGATTTTAGCGGACGCGTCCTCCCACACCTCTCCGTAAAGAAGCCCGTTCGGATTATACTTTTTTATAGTGGAATGAATATCGGCTATAAAGTCATCGGAAAGCTCATCAGCAACGTCAAGCCTAAAACCCGAAATTCCGTATTTCAGCCAATGGGATATTACGCGGAGCATATATTCCTTTGCACTGCTCTTTTCGTAATTTATTCTCGGCAGTATGTCAATCCCCCACCAACAAGTATATTTTTCGGGGTATTCTTGAAAATCGAACCAACTAAAATACTCCGAGCTTGGCGAGTTATACGCTCCAATTTCCTTGTATCTATCAAATTTATTGAAATAAATACTATCCGCTCCCGTATGATTGAAAACACCGTCTAAAATAACACCTATTCCGTATTTGTTCGCTTGGTTTATAAGAGCCGAAAATGCCTCCTCACCACCGAAAATCCCGTCAATTTTAAAATAATTTGCAGTGTCGTATTTATGGTTTGAGGGGCTTTCAAATATCGGGCTTAAATATATATAAGACGCACCAAGGGAGCTTATATATTCCATTTTTTCGGCTATGCCGTAAAGCGTCCCTCCATAAAAGGTATTATTTTTCAAAAAGGCGCCGGGATATTCGGGATATTCGGCAATTTCTGCACCCCAATCCTCTATCAAAAGGGCCTCTTTCGGTATTATTTGCTTTCCGCCGCGCCTAAATCTATCAACGAAAACGTGATATATTATTCCGCCAATAGATTCATGGGCTTCATCTCGCTCGGTTACCGTAAGCTGAAACGGCACCCCGTTATTCTCTTTGCAAAAAACGAGCTTTCCATTCTTGTTCTTTGAATAAAAGACATCTTTTCCAACTACGGTTATAGAGAAAAAATAGAGCCCCGAGGAAAAATAATCCTCTGCATATTCAACGAAATAAAAATCGTTTAAATAATCGAATCCTACCCTTATTGCTTCTTTTTTACTTACGTTGATTTGCGAGTGGGCATTATAAAAGGTCAAGAACACCTTATCAGCAAGAAATGGGCGCGGTATGGCGATAGATATAGCAACCTTTTCGTTACTTTTGGAATAGTAGCCGTCTTCTATGCCGCTATGAGTTATTCGAAGCTCGCCCTCAAGCGCTTCCGCGTTTCTCACGTCAAGCCTTATGCTATCGAAATATTTAATTCCCATTTGACTCCCCAACAGGATTTGCGTGCCATATTTCACTCGCGTATTTCACAATCGAGTTGTCCGAGGAGAAAATTCCGCTCGCAGCCGTATTCAGCAAGGATTTTCTTCCCCAATCGCTTCTTTTAACGTAGTCTGCTGCGGCGTTTTTTGATACGTAATAGTATGAATCAAAATCCGCAAGACACATAAACGGGTCTGCCACACCCCCAAAACCATTAATGAGATACTCCGCTATATGAGAAAAATCTTGACCTGCAATCGGAGAATAAAGCCTATCTATGACACCCTTTAAAACAGGAGAGGATTGATAATACGCGCGCGAGTTATATCCGTTTCGCCAAAGCTCGTCAACCTCGTGAGTATTAAGACCGAATATATACGCGTTTTCCTTGCCTACCGCCTCGCATATTTCTACGTTTGCTCCGTCCATTGTGCCTACCGTGACCGCACCGTTCATCATAAGCTTCATACACCCCGTCCCGCTTGCTTCCTTGCCCGCAAGCGAAATTTGCTGGGATATTTCTGCAGCGGGTATCAAAATTTCTGCCATAGAAACGTTATATTCCTCTAAAAATACCACCTTTAGCCTATCTCTTGAAAGCGGATTTCTTTCTAGCTCCTCGGATAGAAACCATATCAGCTTTATCAGCTTTTTCGCCATTGCGTATCCCGGCGCCGCCTTGCACCCGAATATAAACGTTTGGGGCGGAACATTACTGCTCGGATTTTCGCAAACCTCATTATACAGTGCTATTATTTTCATAACGTTAAGGAGCTGACGCTTGTATTCGTGCATTCTCTTTATCTGAACGTCGAATATTGAATTAGAGTCAATTCGCCTTGAATATTTTTTATGTGCAAAATGAGCAAAGCGCTCCTTTGCGGATAGCTTAATTTCATTTATACGAGCAATAACCGCCTCGTCATTTGAAAATTTCTTAAGCTCGGATAGCTTTTCGGGATTTTTTCTAAATTCCGTGCCGATTAGCCCGTCAAGAAATTCGGAAAGATTTGGGTTTGCCGCATTCAGCCATCTTCTGTGCGCCACACCGTTGGTTACGTTTGTGAATTTTTCGGGGCTTAATTTATAAAAATCGCCAAACACGTTTTTCTTCAGAATTTCACTGTGCAAACGTGAAACTCCATTCACCATATGAGAGCCAACAATTGATAGATTTGCCATTCTGACTTGATTATAGGCAACTATAGCCATTCGAGAAATTCTGTCCCAATCTCCCGGATACATATTCCAAAGGTCTGCGGTAAATCTGTTGTTAATCTCGCACACGATGTCGTAAATTCGCGGCAGCTTCATTGAAAAAAGGTCAACTCTCCAACATTCAAGCGCCTCGGGAAGCACCGTGTGATTGGTATACGACACAGTTTTAGTTACGATCGACCACGCCTCGTCCCACGAATAAGAATAAACGTCCATAAAAATTCTCATAAGCTCGGGAATGCAGAGCGCGGGGTGGGTATCGTTTATATGAATTGCAATGTTTTTCTCGAAATTCGAAAGCGTGCCGTGCTCCGCAAAATAATCGCTGATTATACTTTGCAAAGATGCGGAAACCAAAAAATACTGTTGAGTTAAGCGCAAAAGCTTCCCCT
>JAGBUD010000152.1 GCA_017630995.1 Clostridia bacterium | reverse complement strand
TATTTATTTAACGATGTTTTTCTTGAGAAAATGAGCGCTTTATGCAGAGTTTAACGCTTTGGATTTGTTGGTCATTCCTCATTTTCGGGCTTTGCCTGTTTTCTTGCCCGTCTTTTTCTTTTCGTCGGGCGCAGTCCCATCGCAATCTTTCTCTGCGTTAGGTATTTTCGCCTAACCTTTTCAAGAAATGAGATAACTGTGTCGGATTGATAGTCCATATAGGTCCAAGGCAGCTTTTGCCAAGCCCCTCTTGCATAAAAGAGTGTCATTTCTGTATAAATTCCCCTCTTGAGAGGAATTCTGAAGCTTGCGTCCTTTGTTGTTGCAAGCATAAATCTGCCGTGGCTCATAAGGCCCGGGTCAAGATTTATAAGTCTGCCGCCTTCACCGAGAAAGCTGTTTTCGAGGTCGTTTGTGAATTCTTTGATTTCTGCTTGCATATCAGGCTCAACCGTTGTCTCAAAGCTGTAAATTCGCCTTGTGCCTTTTCCTCCAAGCTCAGAGTCGTAGTAGGTTGAGTAACCGTCTGAAAATGAGTAATCGGGAGAAACCATATCCCAATCTCCAAATTTCTCTTTAAGCTTTTCAAGTGCAGCGGTAAGAACCTGCTCGTCGAAAAATATAACTCCTATTATAAGCTTTTCCTTTTGAAATTCGTGTATTTTTCCCATTTTTATTCCTTAATAGCTCTTATGAAATCATAGTAGCTTTGCGGCATATCAGCTGCATTGTTTTGCGTTTTCTCCCAAAGCTCTTCGAATTTCAAGGCTCTCTTTCTTGAAATTAAGAAATTTTCTATCCAATAATCAAACCTCGTATTTTTTGAAAGCGGCTCAAGCTCTTTCATTTTTTCATACATAGGAAGTCCGTCGGAAGCGTCGCGCCAGGTGTCAACAAAGGCATACGTGTAATTTTCTTTAGGCATTTTAAGCCTTGCATATTCAAATGCGTCATCATTGATTATGCGTATTTTTTCCTTATGCTCGAACTTCGGCAAAATATGCTTTTCGAAAAGTCTTATCACCGATTTGCTCTTTTCGATAACGGTAACAGATTCAACGTCTTCCTTTTCGCTTGCCATATAAGCGAAGTATCCAAGCCCAAGTCCAAAGGTGATAACCTTACCCCGTGCAGCATTAATTGCGGGAATTGCGGTATCAACGTCAATGGGGGTGAGCGTCATCCATTCGTTTCCGTCCTCAAGCACGGCGGGGAAGGAGAAGGTTTCGCAAAAGAATGCAAGAGGCGGAATTTCCGCAAAGTTGTCTTTTATTATCATATCTGCGCCGATTGACGCACGATACGGCGGGTAGGATTCCCACTTGAATTCCCAACTACCGTCACGCAAGGTTTCCTTTGGCGCAATTTTTTGATAGTATGGGTCGTTTTCGTAGGTCTTGGGATTTGGAAACTTTATCGCGGGATAAATGTAGTCGAGTATGATTTTCCTATCGTTATGCTTTTCGGGGTCGCGCGAATAGTCAAGCCCGAAAATTTCGCAAAGCAGCATTGCAACCGCATCGAGTCTTTCGATTTTTGCGTCTTTCATCAAGCTTTCAACCGCTTCGGCGGTTATTATTTCAGGGCAGTTTGTCAAATAGCGAGAAAAAAGGTTTGTAACCTCGTAATTCAAATCAAAGGTCTCTCTCAATTTCTCAAGTCGCATTTTATCCGAAAGGTTCATTTTCTAACTCCCCCAAATCAATATATCTGCCGTATATTTTACTATTTTTAGTCAATTTTGTCAAGTGCCGCCGCATAGTAGTGGTAAAAAACTACATTAATCAATAAAAACTTGACAAATCAGTATTCGAATAGTATAATTAATAGGTAGTATGTGAAATCGCAGATTTCATTTTGAGGTGTCATATGAATTTTTTAAAAAATAAACGTCGTCTTATTCTCATAGGATTAGACATCGGAATTATGATGGCGGCTTATGCCGCGATTATTCTTGCGGATATATTTGCGGCGGATAAGTTGAAGCTTGAACCGTTAGGATATGCGTTTAATTTCGCGATTTTTTTAATTTTGGGATTGTGTGTCAGGTTTTCTTTCTCGTGCTATTCAAACGTTTGGCGATATGCAAATTCGCTGGTGTTTTTAAAGCTTATCGTTGCTGATGCCATAAGCGGTCTTGCGGCAACAATTATAACGCATTTTATTCCTTACGTGAACATCGGTGCGTGGGAAAGTCTTTCGCTGTTTTGTATGTATAATATAGCGACCCTTTGCTCAAGATTCGTTTATCAGCTTTACTATAAAACGAAAAATGCTAACGAGGGAATTACAAAAAATCACAAAATACCCGCTGCAATTCTCGGTGCGGGTCAAGTTGGAAACCTGCTTGCAGAAGAAATAATTTATGACAAAACGTCAAAGTATCAGCCCGTTTGCTTTATTGATAGAGATAAGCGCAAGGTTGGCGGGAAAATCCTTGGATTGCCCGTTTATTCTGATACCGACTGTATAGAAAAAATGAAAAAGCTTGGAACCGAAGAGGTTTTCATAGCTATTACAAATCTCGAAGAGGAAAGAACCAAGGCTCTTGTGGATTGGTATTCAAAATCGGGATTCAAGGTTAAGATATACGATTTTCCTCTCAAAAGCGACGGCTCCAGCGATCCCTCGTCCAAGCGTGTCATTCGTGAGGTGAGAATTGAGGATTTGCTCTTCCGCGATATGCTGTCGGTGATAGATTCCGAGTCCAGAGCGTATTACGAAAACAAGGTAGTCCTAGTAACAGGCGGTGGCGGCTCTATAGGCAGTGAGCTGTGCCGTCAGATAGCTAAATGCAGTCCCAAGAAGCTCGTTATTTTCGATATATATGAAAATAATGCCTATGATATAGAGCAAGAGCTTCGCCGTGCCTATGGCGAAAAATTGAACTTGACTGTTGAAATCGGTTCGGTAAGAGACAGAGTCCGTCTTGAAGCGGTATTTTCTGCGTATTGCCCCGACGTTGTTTTCCATGCGGCAGCGCATAAGCACGTTCCCTTGATGGAGCATAGCAGCTGCGAAGCAATCAAGAACAATTCGTTCGGAACTTACAACACCGCTGATATGGCAGAGAAGTACGGTTGCGAAAAATTCATTCTTATTTCAACGGACAAGGCGGTTAACCCCACCAACGTAATGGGTGCTTCAAAGCGCCTTTGCGAAATGATCGTTCAAGCAAGAAGTGACAGTAAAACGGCGTTTGCTGCCGTAAGATTCGGAAACGTTCTCGGATCTAACGGTTCGGTTATTCCGCTTTTCAAGCGTCAGATTGCCGCAGGCGGTCCGATAACGATAACCGATAGGAGAATTATCCGTTATTTTATGACCATTCCCGAAGCATCGGGGCTTGTAATGCAAGCGGGTGCTATGGCAAAATGCGGCGAGCTGTTCGTTCTTGATATGGGTAAACCCGTCAAGATAATCGACCTTGCTGAAAATATGGTTTCTCTTTCGGGACTTCGTCCTTATATTGATATTGATATCATCGAAACGGGACTTCGCCCCGGCGAAAAGCTTTACGAGGAGCTGCTTATAAAAACAGAGAAGCTCTCAAAAACAAAAAACAACTTGATATTCATAGAGAAAGACGTTCCGCTTTCCAGAAATGAGGTTGACGAAAAGCTTGATATGCTTCGCAGAGTCATAGAAGAAACCGAATCTAAGTCGGATTCCAAGCTCATAAAGGACGCTATGATGCAGGTTGTTCCTACCTACAGAACACCCGAAGAAATCAACTGCAAGGCAAAGGATTCAGAAGAAATGAAGCTTGCGGCTTCCGCCTCAAGCAACTGAAAAACAAATAAAAACTGCGTGAGCTTTCGTCTCACGCAGTTTTTATTTGTTTTAAGGATTTTCGGTTTCTTCACCGCTTCCATCTTCCTCGTCCGAGGGGGAGATGATAAACGGAGGTGTTATAATCATATCGTCGGGATCGGGTTCGGGAGCCTCGGCGTTGGGATCTTCGTACGGCTGCTCGCACAAGTCGCAGAAGAGGTTAATATCAACGTCTCTGTGCGGCTCGTTTATGTTTGCGTCGCTATGTCCGCACGTGGTTTCTCTCCAGTGCTTTTCTTCATCATAGTGCCAAGCACCGTATGTGTGATTACACATCTGATAATTACAGGTGAAGCAATATCCTTGCTCATTTTCGGTGTGCGCTTCCTTGTCTTTAATTACGTCGCAACCGCAGGTAGCCTCAATCCAGTGATGAGTCTTGTTTGTAGTGTAGACTTTCTTATATTTGTGAGTGCAATACTGCTTTTCGCACTCTTCGCAGAATCCGTCATTGTTTTCGTCAACGTGAGCATTCTTGTCTTTCAAAAGGGTAGTGTGAGCGCAGGTGGGCGCGTGCCAGTGAGCAGATTCGTTATACGACCATTCATTAGAATAGGTGTGGTTGCAAACCTGATATCCGCAAGCATCGCAGACGCCTTGGCTATCTCCGTCATGGTCGAAATGCTCAACCTCTTCGCCCTTAACGTTACAACCGCAGGTTGCGGCATACCAGTGCGTGTTCTCACCGAAAGAATAAACCTTTGCAAAGGTGTGTGTGCAGAATTGATATTCGCAGGTGTTGCACTTTCCGTCCTTGTCCGCGTCGTCGTGCTCTGCTTTATCCTTTTGCTTTGTGGGGTGCTCGCAGGTTGATGAGTGCCAGTGATATCCTGCGTTGTAAGACCATTCTTCAGAGAAAGAATGAATGTGATCGGTCGGGTAACCGCAAGTAAGGCAAACTGCATCTTCATCAAGGTCGTGCTTGAAAACCTCGCCCTTAACGGCAGTGTGGCCGCACGTTGTGGGGTGCCAGTGACCGTCTTCGTCCTTTGCCCAAACGGAAGTGTCAAATTCGTGACTGCATATTACATAATTGCAGAGACGGCAAATACCGTCGTTGTTGCTATCGTCGTGAGCTGTTTTATCTGTTGTAACGCTATGTCCGCAAGAAGCGGTGTGCCAGTGTCCCGTAGCGTCAGATTCCCAGCTTTCGTTATAGGTGTGATTGTGATCGTAATTCCAAAGGCAGCCGTCGCAGATTCCGTCGTTGTTTTCATCGATATGTGCGGTTTTGTTGGCAGGCTCGATGTTATGCGTGCAGTTTGCTTCGTGCCAATGGTGAGTTTCGTCGTGCGACCAGAAATCGTCATATGTGTGCTCGTGACCGTAATCCCAAAGGCAAGAGTCACAGTTACCGTCGTTGTTTTTGTCGGTATGAGAGCCTTTTTCGGCGGGGTCTATCGTGTGTGTGCAGGTGGGATTTTTCCAGTGCTCTTCTTCGTTGCGCTCCCACTCTTCCTCATAGGTATGCTCGTGATCGTAATCCCAAACGCACTCGTCGCAGATTCCATCGTTGTTTTCGTCAACGTGGGTGCGCTTGTCCTTGGGCTCTACTGTATGTGAGCAGGTAGGTGCGTGCCAGTGATTAGTTTCATCGTGGCTCCAATCACTGCTGTATGTATGCTCGTGGTCATAGTTCCATTTGCAAGCATCAATATCGCAAATTCCATCATTGTTTTCGTCGATATGCGTGCAGTCAAGTGCCGCTTGGCAGTTGTCGCATAGAAGATCCTTATTTACATCTGTATGCTCGGTGCAAACGGGATCATCTCCGCAAGCAAAAAGCATAGATGAAATTACTAATACGACAGCAAGGCATATAAGCTTTCTTTTCATATAGCTCTCCTAATAAATTTATTCGTACTTAACTTTTAAAAATAACGCGCATTTTAATTATAACATACTTTAATAAATATTACAAGTGCTGTGTGCAATTTTATTGTACGCGCCAAAATTATAGGTTATAAGCTCTAGATTCGGAGCACGTAAGGTATATAATTTGCTTATCCTTTGAAATGATTTTTAAGGATTCGAGCGCGTTTTTGCACCTCGTGTCATCGAAATGGCAGAATGGATCGTCGAGAATTATAAACGGTGACTCGGAGGGGAATAGAGAATCTGAAAGTGCAAGACGCATAATCAGCGCGTAAAGCTCTCTTTTTCCAAGACTGTGAGCGTCTTCGGGGGTTGTGAGTCCGTTTTCTGTTTTCCTTAAAGCAAAGCTTGTGTCCATAGCGAAGCTTGCGGAGTCTTCCTTTGCGATTTCTTCTATGTACTTATCAAAGGCTTCGCGTGTCTTGCCAAGATATTTTGAGGTAAGATTATCCTTTGCAAGCGAAAGATGCTCTGCGGCTTTTTTGGTAACCTTGTGTAAAAAGAGCGCGTTTTCCTCCGCATCTGTCAGCTCCAAGCGTTTTTCCAAAAGCTCGTCTGCCTTTGAAATTTCATCGGAAATAAGATTTAATTTGTTGTCGAGCGAATAGAATTCGCGTCGCAGAGAGGCTCTCTCGTTTTCAACGTCGAGGGAAAGATCGTTTGTATTCTCGGCAACCGCTTCTTCGATGGACAAGTTGTGCTCCGCGGCATATTCGTTAAGCTCGTTTTTCATTCTTTGCAGCGCTTGAGTGAAGTTGTTATATTCAAAAAGTCTCTGACGAAGCCGGGGCAGCTCTTCTGCACTTTTTATGTTGAAATACAGCAGGACTTGTCTTTCATATTCGTTGAATTTTGAAACGTCTGACTCAAGCTCCTCAATTGAGCTGGCAAGGTTATTTCGTTCCTTTTCCTTTGTGACAAAATTAAGTTTTGCGACCATAAGCTCTGTGCGAGCTTCTTCGGGTGTGCGAGCGCGAAAATTACCTGTAATTTTGGTCAAAAAATCGCAAACCTCGTCAATAGTATGCTCACTTTGCGATGACGGGGCTTTTTTGAGATTTAGCACTCCCAAAATAGCGAAAACTATCGAAAGGAGGCATACCGTGTAAAGAAAAGGCGTGGCGGTTATACCTAAAACAATTCCCAAAACCAGCGAAATTGCTGCAAGCAAAAAGGGAAGAAGTGCGGATTTTTTCTCTGCGTCTTTGCCAGATTGCTCAAGAGCGGAAAGCAGTGTGTCAAATCTTTCCGTATCCGCTTTCGGAATTGCAGCGAGCATGGATTTCTTGTCGGAAATCAGATTTTCCTTCGACTTTTTTTCTATGGTCTTTCGTTCGTATTCTTCTATTTCTTCGTTCGTAGGAATTTTATCGCCGAAAAGATTTCTGATTTTTGCAAGCTTCTCCTCTTCTTCCGAAACTCGCTGTTTTTTTTCGAGAAGTGCCTTTGCGTATAGCGCGTCTGCTTTTTTCTTTTCAAGCACGGCGCTTTTTTGATTGAGGGCATTCATTTTTTCTTGAGTTGCCAAAAACTCGGTATAAAGCTGTGAGTATTCGGCTTCCTTCCTCTTTATCTCAAGAAGCTCTGCGTCAATAGAGTCCCTTTCCTTGCGTATATCCCACACAAGACCGCCCTTTCCGCGTCTGTGGCAAAGCTCCTTTTCACGATTCTCAAGAGCCTTGATGGCGTCGTCAAAATTACCGACGTCACCGTCAACTCCAACGAGATTTGATAGCTTTGCTGAAAGGGTTGGATTTTGATTTTTTGGACTCAAATTCTTTTCCGAAAGGAAAACGGTACGTTCAAATCCGTCAGCATCTATTTCAAAAAGGTCAAGACCGACGTTTTCCGAAAAATCGGTGCTTTCGGTGCCAAGCTCTTCGTCGTAAAGAGAAAACTTATCAAGCGAGGCTTTTGTGCCGAACGTTCTTTCTATTCTGTAAGCTTTTCCCTGTGATGTGAACGAAAGCGAGCCGCCAAAGCGTCCGCCCTGCCAAGGCATATATTTCTTTCTTTCGCTTTCTTCTCCTTTTATCTTGTTTGCGTCAAGACCGTAAAGCATTGCCTTGATGAACATGGAGAACGTGGTCTTTCCATATCCGTTTTCCCTTGTGATTACGTTCAGTCCGTCACAAAATGAGTATTTAAACGAAGAGAGGTTTCCAAAATTTTCAATATAGCATTTTGTAAGCTTCATTATTTCACCTCTCGTCGTTATATAATACCTCAAGTCCGAGGTTTATAATTGCATTTTTTTCTTTGTCCGTCAGGCTCCCGTCCGATATAACGCTTCGTATAAATTCACCTTTAAGCGAGATGTCGTTTTTGAAGTCGTCTGCCGATATTTTAGTATGGGTTTCGTCTTTTATTTCAACGTAGTAAAAGCTATGCCGAAGCGAAGATGCAAGCGTATCCGTTTTTATTCTTTTTCCGAGGGGGAGGGCACCCGTGAGTACGATTCTCACAAGGTC
>JAGBUD010000151.1 GCA_017630995.1 Clostridia bacterium | reverse complement strand
GATTCGGGACTTATGTCACGCAGAGCTGCAGAAGAAGAAATAAAGCTCGGCAACGTTTCGGTAAACGGTCACGTTGCCGAGTTAGGTATGAAAATACAGCCCTCGCACGATATCGTTACCTACAAGGGCAAAAAAATTCATTTTGAAAAAAGAGAATACACCTACATAATGATGAATAAGCCGCGTGGATATCTCTCAAGCACGACTGATGACAGAGGAAGAAAATGCGTTACCGATCTGCTCACGGGAGTTGACGCTCGCGTATATCCCGTCGGACGCCTCGACCTTATATCCGAGGGAATGCTCTTACTCACCGACGACGGAGAGTTAAAAAACAAGCTCACACACCCAAGCCATTCTCTTCCAAAGGTTTATCGCGTTAAGGTTGGGGGTGCTGTCAGCGCTGAAATGCACGAGGCGCTCACCTCCGAGCTTGTTATTGACGGATATAAAATCCGCCCCGTTGACGTTGTTATCGGCGAGAGTGACGAGAGCGGCACGGTTTTGAAAATGACGCTCGTTGAGGGCAGAAACAGACAAATCCGTAAAATGTGCGAGGCTGTGGGATTAACGGTTAAAAGACTTTCGCGTGTTTCTATCGGCAATCTCAAGTTAAACAATCTCCCCGTTGGAAAATGGAGATATCTTGAACAAAACGAAGTGGATTATCTTTATAAGGCAACCAAGGAGAGCAAAAAGTAATGTTTAAAATATCACCGATAAACGACAAGACGACGCAAGAAAAATTTGCGAATGCTTGCGGAGCGATCGCAATTCCCGATTACTTTGCCTACGCAATGACGGACGACGAAACGGGCGAAATTATGGGATTTTCGCAGTTTGAAATCAATGAAAAGGGCGGTTATATTGCGGATATAAAGGCAAAAATCGGCACGACCGACTGGGAAGCAATGTTTATCCTCGGAAGAGCCACGATGAATTTTATCGACCTTTGCATAGAATCCCATCACTGCTACATCAGCAGCCAGGCAGGAGACGCGCAGCTTATTTCGGCAATCGGATTTAAAACGGAAAAGGACGGATTGCTTTTCTGCGATATGAACGGAATGTTTGACGGAAATTGCAGCTCACATAAGTAAAAATACAAAAACTGCTAAACAAAGGACATGTGCCTCGTTTAGCAGTTTTTGTTTTATTTGTCGACTTAATCGTCTACTCTTTCGGCAAGCTTATCTCTATACTGTCTGTAAAACTCCTCGTAGCGTCCCTCGTCAAGCGCATCTCTGATTTTTTGCATAAGATCGTTATAGAAATAAAGGTTATGCAAAACAGCAAGACGCATTCCAAGCGCTTCCTTTGCCTTAAAGAGATGGCGGATATACGAGCGAGAATAGCTACGGCAAGCGGGACAAGCGCAGCTTTTTGATATCGGGCGAGGGTCATCGAAATATTTTTCGTTAAGAAGATTCATCTTTCCCTCCCACGAGAAAAGATTTCCGTGGCGAGCGTTTCTGCTGGGCATAACGCAATCGAAGAAATCAACTCCGCGATATACTGCCTCAACTATATTTTGAGGAGTTCCGACTCCCATAAGATATCTCGGCTTATCGGTGGGCATATAAGGCTCAACGGTTTCGATTATGTGATACATAATCTCGGTTTCTTCTCCAACCGCAAGACCGCCTATTGCATATCCGTCGCAGTTTATTTCGCGGATAGCCTTCATGTTTTCTATGCGGAGGTCATCGTACGTGCCGCCTTGGTTTATGCCGAAAAGCATTTGATTTTTGTTGACTGTAGAATCAAGCGCATTGAGTCTGTCAAGCTCCTCGCGGCACCTTATGAGCCAGCGAATAGTTCTTTCGTGCGATGCTTTAACGTAATTATACGGCGCGGGATTTTCCACGCATTCGTCAAAAGCCATTGCAATGGTTGAGCCTATGTGCGACTGAATACGTATTGATTCTTCGGGGCCCATAAAAATACGTTTTCCGTCAAAATGAGAATTAAACGCAACGCCCTCTTCGGTTATTTTTCTTAATTTTGCAAGCGAAAAAACCTGAAATCCACCTGAATCCGTCAAAATCGGTCTGTCCCAATTAAAGAACTTATGGAGTCCGCCCATTTTGTATATAAGCTCATCACCGGGTCTTATATGAAGATGGTAAGTGTTTGAAAGCTCAACCTGACAGTTAACCTCTTTCAAATCGTTTGTTGAAATTCCGCCCTTGATAGCACCTGACGTTCCAACGTTCATAAATACGGGGGTTTCAATAGTTCCGTGAACGGTCTCAAATCTTCCCCTTCTCGCTTTTCCTTCTGTCTTTAATAAAGTAAATTTTCCCATACCGATTCCTTATTTAATTCTTTCAAACTGACGGTCAAGCTCCGTTTTCGTGAGTCTGTACGCAATCGGTCTGCCGTGCGGACAAACAGTTATATCGGGAAGCTCCATAACCTTTTTGACAAGCCACTCGATTATCGACCTGTCGTATATTCTGCCGCCCTTGATTGCCGCCTTGCAAGCAATCTGATAGAGGGCTTTTTCTTTTCTTATATCATTTGTGAGCTTGGGATTACCTCTCCCCTCGTTAAGCTCGTCAAGCATACGAACAAACAGGGTTTCCGCATCGGAAACGCTTATTGCCGAGGGAACCTCGACGATATCCGCGCCCGTTTGAGAAATCGTAAATTTAAAGCCTACGTTTTCTATATCCGCGCTATACTCATAAAGTGCCGACAATTCCTCCGGTGAGAGAAAAACCGTGATAGGCAATATGAGCGACTGTGTGCAAATTCTTCCGTCTCTCTTTTGCACGGCAAGAAGATCCTCAAAGAGAATACGCTCGTGCGCCGCGTGCTTATCAATAAGCAAAAGTGCGCCCTCCGACTCAACGAGTATATAGCAATCAAACGCTTCGCCGATTATCTTATATTCGACAGTGCTCTCTTCGCTGACCGTTATTTTCGTTACGGCCTCGCTATTAAGCTTGACGGGAGCCTCGTTTCCTGCGTTTCTGTATCTATTCAAAAGCTCCACGGAATCGCGCGGCGTCATTTTTGTATAAGGATTAGATTCGTTTTTGAAGCCGTCACCCGTCTTTTTCGAGGAAAAAACCTCCGTTTTCGGAGAATTTAAGTACATCGGAGTGTCAAGCCAGCTATCGTCGGGTTTCTTTTTGTTTTCGATGGGCGCAGTATATGTTGGCGGTGTATATTTCGGAATATCTCGTCCGAGCTTCACCTGCTCTCCTTGCGTCTTTTCTCCTATGGAAACGAACGCGCCGAGAGGGTTTCGGTCATTCGTTCTTTTCTGCGTTCCAAGCTGCATTTCGGGTCTGTATTCGTGATCCTCGAGTGCGCTTTTTACGGTGTAGTAAACCGCTTCAAAGACTTCCTTTTCATCAGAAAACTTGACCTCAAGCTTCGCAGGGTGAACGTTAACGTCCACGGTGCCGGGGTGCATATCCAAAAACAGAACGCACGTCGGGAAGCATTCAGGCGCAATATACGAGGTGTAAGCCTTTTCTATCGCCGCCATAGCGGTCATACTTTTTACGTATCTGCCGTTTATAAAGAAGTTTTGAAGATTGCGGTTCTTTTTAACGTTGTCGCTTCTTCCGATATATCCCGAAACCTTAATTCCCGAAGCATTCGCTGAAACCTTGATGAGCTTTGAAGCAAATTCCTTGCCAAAAACAGAATATATGGTTTTATATAGGTCGTTTTCACCGGGAGTTTTGAATTTCTGCTCCCCGTCTATGCGAAGCGTTATGGATATTTCGGGGTGAGAAAGCGCAACTCTTTCTACAAGAGCCGTTACGTTGCTTGCCTCAGTTGCGTCTTTTTTCAAGAATTTTCTTCTTGCGGGTACGTTACCGAAAAGGTTTTCCACAACAACGGTTGTTCCGTTTGACGCACCAACCTCGGTTATATCAATTATTTTTCCGCCCTCCGAGGTAAGCATAGTTGCACTCGCGGCTTCCTTGGTTTTGCTTATGATAGTCAACTCGGAAACCGAGGATATCGCCGCAAGCGCCTCACCGCGAAATCCAAGAGTCATTATGGAATCGAGATCTGCTTTCTCACGAATCTTACTCGTTGCGTGTCTTTGGAGCGAGATGGGAATATCCTCCGCGTCCATACCGCAGCCGTTATCGGTAACTCTGATAAGCGAAACTCCGCCCTTTTTTATCTCGGCAACTATTTCCGTTGCACCCGAATCTATTGAATTTTCGATTAATTCCTTAAGCACGGACGATGGACGCTCAACGACCTCACCCGCGGCAATAAGGTTAGCAATTTCAAAGCTTAAAACATTGATTTTAGACATTTGAATTTTTAATCTCCGTTATTACGAGAGTATCTTTTTTATTTCGAACAGCAAATTCATCGCCTCAATAGGAGTCATCGTGTTAATATCGGTGGCTCGAATTTTGTCGCAAGCCTCGCTCTCCTTTGAATTTGAAAGCGCGGCAAACATATCGACTTGCAAGTCAAAAGAGCTTTCCTTTTGAATCTTGAGCGCCGTATGACCTTCCTTTTCAATTTCGGAAAGTATCTCCTTTGCGCGCTTTACTACCTCACTCGGAACACCTGCAAGCTGTGCAACCTCGATTCCGTACGAATCGTCTGTTCCTCCGCGAACGATCTTACGGAGGAAAATTACACCGTCGCCGCGCTTCTTTGCGGCAATGTTATAATTCACGATTCCCGGGAATGATTCCTCCATATCGGTCAACTCGTGGTAGTGAGTGGCGAAGAGAGTCTTTGCTCCTATCTTCTTTGAATGAGTATATTCAACAACCGCACGTGCGATTGCCATTCCATCATAGGTGCTGGTTCCTCGTCCAACCTCGTCGTAGATTATGAGCGACTTTTTGGTTGCATTTTTAAGTATAGACGCAACCTCACTCATTTCAAGCATAAAGGTTGACTGACCCGACGCCAAATCGTCAGAAGCACCGACACGCGTGAATATTTTATCCACAATACCGATTTTTGCCTCTGTTGCGGGAACAAACGAGCCTATCTGCGCCATAAGGGTTATTATAGCAACCTGGCGCATATACGTGGATTTACCCGCCATATTGGGACCCGTTATAATCATAAGTCGGCTGTCGGCAGTATTAAGCGTTGTGTCATTTGGAACGAAATAAGAATCGCTCACAAATTTTTCAACGACGGGGTGTCTACCGTCCTTAATTATAAGGTCTGAGGAAAGGTCAACCTCGGGACATACGTAAGAATTTTTTGTCGCAACGTCTGCAAGAGAACGGAAAACGTCAATTTCCGCTATTTCCGCTGCCGTTTTTCTTATTCTCTCGGAATTATCAACGACGAAATTGCGCAAGCTGGAGAACAACTCGTATTCTATATCAGCAAGTCTTTCGTCTGCACCGAATATACTCGTTTCCATCTCCTTGAGCTCTTGCGTTATATATCTTTCGCAGTTAGTCAAGGTTTGCTTTCTTATAAATCTGTCGGGCACTTGGGGAACAAAGGATTTTGAAACCTCGATGTAATATCCAAACACCTTGTTGTAATCAACTTTAAGTGTTTTAATTCCCGTTTCTTCCCTTTCCCTTTCGCCTATGGAATTCATTATATTGCGTCCGTTATCTCTAATTCCGCGATAATAATCAACCTCATCGCTGAATCCCTCGCGAATCATTCCGCCCTCACGTACGGTCAAGGGAGGACTGTCCACGATAGCTCTTGAAAGAAGCTCCTCAATATCGGTCAACGT
>JAGBUD010000014.1 GCA_017630995.1 Clostridia bacterium | reverse complement strand
TGATGAGGACGGAAACAAGAAATGTGACAGGTGCGACGAGGATTTTAACCCCGAATGCACCGAGCACCGTGACGCAAACGAAAACAAAAAATGTGACAAGTGTGGCGAATCTATGCCCAACAACGGATCACTGGTGTTGCCACCTCATATAATCGGTAAGTAAATTTAAGACCTATGAAAAGACTTATTAATTTGATAATATCGGCAGTTATAATCTTTGCTCTTGCAATCACCCTTACCTGCTGTGAAAAATCCTGCAGTCAGCACAGAGATGAGAATGCCAACAAGCTTTGCGACGTGTGCGGACAAAAATGCACTCCCAGATGCACCGAGCATATAGACGAAAACGGAAATATTAAATGTGATATTTGCGGTATATGCTTACATATAGATACCGAAAACAACAAGCTGTGTGACAAGTGTGGAAAATGCCTTGACCACGACGACGAGGACGGGAACGACAAGTGCGACCACTGCAACAAGGTCTACGCCTTTGACTGCAACGACGAGCATGCAGACGAAAACGGAAACTTTGTTTGTGACGAGTGCGGTACTCCTTACGAGCACGTTGACGATGATAAAAACTGCATTTGCGACAATTGCAACACCCTACTGATTCACACAAACGAAAACGGTGACTGCAAATGTGACAATGCTAATTGCGGTGCGGATATTCATACTTATCAAACGAACAGCTGTATATGCACGGTTTGCAGAAAGGTTCGCGCACACCTTGATTTGAATTCTAATTGCGAATGCGATATCTGTAATTACACGTTGAATCACGAAGCTGATTCAAACGATCGGTGCAAATGCGGTGTATGCGGTGAATACGTATTTCACCATTCAAACACCTTCAAGTGCACTTGCGATGCTTGCGGTGAGGAATTTGCCCACTTTGACTCGGAGTATGACGGTGACCTTAAATGCGACAGATGCGGAAAGTGCGTAGAGCATTGGGATGTCAACATTGCGGGCGGAGACGGATACTGCGACGTTTGCGGTGCAAAGCTATATTAAGCAGATGATAATGGGCTGTTGCATTTAGGCACAACCGAATAAAAACAAGAGGTATTGTGAAAAAACACAGTACCTCTTTTATTCTATACGCAATTTTGAGGGAGGCATGGTTGAAAACCTGCGGTTACTTTTATTTTTTTGGTTGTTTTTATTCTATTTTCGTTTCACCGCTCGGTGTACGATCGTACACCTCTCGTTTGTATAACGAATTGGCAGTCCTTAATATATATTTTGTCAGATACGGCAAAAGTTTATTGACACGGATACAAAGAAAGAGTACAATATTATTGGAGGGATAAGCACTATGACGTTTGCCGACAAGGAAAAGCTGAAAAGGCTTGACGATATAATTAATCTTAATTACAGATTTACGCACATACAAGCGCAGTATCTTGAATACTATCCCGAACTTATAACGAAGGAAATGATTGACGAGATAACCGCAGACTCCGATATAAGCGAAAAAGAAGCCGTAGTTGCCATACTTACGGGTGCTTTTGCTCTGGATAACAATACGAGCGAAGATAATACGTTGCTTGCAAGAAAATATCTGCCCCGCTCCGTTAGAATCCTTGATGCGCAAAAATATACGCTTGACCCGTACTACAAAAACGTAGCACCGGCGGCTGTAAACGACGGTGACTGGGAAATAAGATGGGAAACATATCCGGCATACCGCGCGGCAATCTGCGACGATATAATAGCTGATGCCGATTTTACCGAAATCGCGCCGCTTGGATTTTTCAACAGCGATTTTACCTTCCCTGCCGTGCTTGAGGGCGGAAACGAATGGATGACACTGACACCTATCGACGTTGATACCGTTCAAGATGCAATACGCGATGCAAACGGAAATGTTATAACCTTTGGACTCGGACTCGGATACTATGCTTATATGGCAGCCAGAAAAGAAAACGTAACGTCACTTACCGTAGTGGAAAAGAGCGAGAAGATAATAGAGCTGTTTAAAAAGCACGTACTGCCACGCTTTGACTGCAAGGAAAAGATAAGAATTATAAATGCGGACGCTTTTGAATATGCGGAACATATTATGCCGAGTGAGGAATACGACTATGCATTCGTTGACACCTGGCGCGATGCATCAGACGGCTTACCGATGTACGAAAGAATGAAGACGCTTGAGCATCTTTCGCCAAAAACCAAATTCTCATATTGGATAGAGAGCTTTATTCTATCGCGCAAAAGATCGCTAAAATATCAAATATTAAAAGAAAAAGTCGACACGGGTGCCCATGACGCGCCAAAAACCTACGACGACTTTATCAAGGAGCTGTACAAATAATGGGAGCTGTTTTTGAATTCGAAAAGGAAACGCTTTTGATGGGTATTATCTATCACGATGAGCACGTGCTTGAAAACGTGCTTTCGGAGCTCGAAGAAAAATTCGGAAAAATAGATATGGTAAGCGAGGAATATTCCTTTTCCCGCAATTTCTCGAGCTACTATGATGAGGAGCTTGGCGGCGAGGGAATGAGAAGGATATACAGCTTTGAAACCCTTGTTGATGCCTCAAATCAAGCAGAAATAAAGGAATACACAAACGAGCTTGAAAAGAAATACAGCGACGGAAAAAGACGCCTTAATAATCTTGATCCCGGCTTTATGAGCCACGGCAGATATATGCTTCCGACCACGAAAAACGCAAGCTTCAGAATCCCCTTGAAAAGAGGAATATACACCGAAATGACACTCTTTTTCGCAC
>JAGBUD010000150.1 GCA_017630995.1 Clostridia bacterium | reverse complement strand
GTTGCTATCCTTGAGCCTGCAATCGCAATCGGAAACGCAAAGGGACACGGAATCTCCGCAACTATGGGTCGAATCAACGTTGACAGTGAGTATATCTCGCTTCTCGGCCCCGATGATAAAACGACAATCTCTCTGCGCGTTATGAGAACTGACGCCGCGGTTAACAACGGAAATTCGGGCGGCGGTCTTTTCAACGAAAAGGGCGATCTTATCGGAATAGTTAACGCAAAAATAATCGACTCCACCGTTGACAACATCGGCTATGCAATCCCCTCAAACGTTGCAAAATACATTGCGGAAAACATAATCTATTACTGCGACGGTGATACCTCGCTTCATTCGGCTTACAGATGTATGCTCGGAATCTCGGTGAGCGTTAAGGACATTTACACCGAATACAATACCGAAAACGCAACACTCTATAAGAGAGAGCGCGTTGCCATTGAGAGCATAGAGCTCGGCTCTGCCGCAAGAAATATCCTTATGCGCGGAGACCTCATAAACTCAATAACAATAGACGGAACGAAATATGACGTCAACAGAATGTTCCACGTTGTCGACAGTATGCTTAACGCACGAGTCGGAAGCACCGTGGTGTTTAACGTTACACGAGGCACCGAAAATCTCGACCTCACAATTCAAATAACGCAGAGCATGCTTATCAACGCGGATTCCGTTTAAAATATTTTACCGAACAAAAAAAGGTGAAGACCTTGCTATGCAAGAAGTCCTCACCTTTTCTTATTTTTTCGCGTTTTCTTGCGTCAAACCTCTACAGTATATCCGCAACTATGCTTTCGCCGCGATAAACGCTCCCCTCCGCCACAAATCCGCGCACCCGCGTCAGCGGTTGAATCCGCGCATTTCTCGAAATCACCGTGCCGGGAGATATTATCGCAGAGCAGCCAATCTGCGCATAGTCACCGACTATGGCGCCAAGCCTTTTTCTGCCGCTGTTAATCTTCTCTGCACCGAGCGAACAAATTATCTCTCTTCTGTCGGCTCGAAGATTTGAAATAACCGCACCCATTCCGAGCTGCACCTTGTAGCCTATAAACGAATCTCCTATATAGTTATAATGAGGAATTTCGGCGCCGTCAAAAAGCACCGAGTTTTTTATTTCAGAATTATTGCCGATTATGCACTCTTTTCCAACGATAACCCCTCCGCGCAAATATGCCGAGCCATCAACTCTACTCTCCTCCCCTATAATCATAGGACCATGGAGCTTTGCCCCCTCGTCAACTTGCGCGCTTTTGGCAATCCATATTCCCGCCCGCTCTTGCCTATAGGATTCTTTTTTAAGCGAAGCGCCGACGCGCATAATGTATTCGCAAAGCAAATCAAGCGCCTCCCACGGATAGTCCACAGACTCAAATAGCCTTTCGGACACCGTTCTGTCAAAATCAAAAATACCTCTTAAATTCATCATTTCTCCTTAACCGCAATATATCTATAATACTATAATAAGGAAGATTGGCAAAAAAATGCACGAAAAATAATTTTTTTCAAAATACTTGACAAGTGTAACATTGTTATGATATACTATCATCGTAACGATGTTACGGAACATTGTTACGAAACCTTGATAAACGAAAGGTAAAAAGAGATGGCAAAAGCGGAAAGCGAAGCGTTGATATCAAAAAAACAACTGCTTGACAAATACAAAATATCCTACGGCGCGCTATACAGATACAAGCGCAAGGGGCTGATACCTGACGAATGGTTCATCAAAAAATCGACTGTCACAGGACAAGAAACATTCTTTCCCGAGGCTCTTATTTGCGAGAGAATGGAGCTTATCCTCGGAATGAAGGAGGACATTTTGCTCGATGAGCTTGCAAAAAAGCTTTCTGGCGAGGAAAATGCACAGGAATTTTTGATAATAAACACACCGCTCGGAGAAAAAAGCTTCAAAATGGCTGAAATAAACGCCATTTACACTATAACGGCAGACGGTGAAAAAAAGGAAATCACCGAAGAAATCAAAAAACTTTTTGAAAGAAAGGACACCGAAGAAATATGAAAATTTCGGGATCAGGCAGCATTTGTGCGGGCGAATACACTGAAGCGGTAAAAATAAGCGGCTCGGGAAAGCTCTGCGGAAATATAAAATGCAAGGGATTTTCCTCTCGCGGCACGGTTAAAGGAAGCGGAGATATCATCTCCGATGGCACCGCATCAACATCGGGATACACCTCAATATACGGCTCGCTCAAGGCAACCGAGGACGTAACGGCTTCGGGCACCACAAAAATCGGTGGTGCAATAACCTCGGAAAAGAATATTAGCGCCTCGGGAACTCTTAAATGCGGCTCGGATATAAAATGCGAGAAATTCAAAATGAGCGGTTCGCTCACCGTAAACGGTGGAATTGAAGCCGAGGAAATAAAAACGAGCGGAAAGGTGACCTGCTGCGGATTTATAAACGCAGAAAGCACGGAGATAGGATTTTCCTATTGCGAGAACACCGTTTACGGTATTGGCGGTGCAAACGTTTCCGTTCATTACAAGAATGAAATTTTCGCCGCACTGCCCGTAATTTCAAAGCTTCTTTCCCTTCACAAATTAAGAATTATAGACAGCATTGAGGGCGATATCGTTTCGCTTTCGGGAGTTATAGCCCCCAAGGTTACGGGACGGGTTGTAAACATCGGTGCGGGCTGCGAGATAGAGCGCGTTTTCTATAGCGAAAGCATAACCATCGACCCCCACGCAACCGTAAAAAACTTTGAAAAAACAAATTAAACCATGCCCCACCGCCTTTCTTGGCGGCGGGGCTCTTTTTTGCTCAATACGCAATTGACATTCCGCTGTTTTTGTGATAAAATGAGGGAAACCTTGTATTAAAAAGCAATAAAGCAATTATAAATTCAAAAGTTCAGTATTGCGCCACAGAAAAATTAAAAAGGAAATGCTCAAATGAAACCCAAGATAACGTTGAATCCCGACAAGGAAATAGTTGAAAAAATAAAGGAAGGGCTGAAGGCAAAGGGCGGATACTGCCCATGCAGACTCTCAAGAGAGGAAAAATACAAGTGCATTTGCGAGGAATTCCGCGAGCAGATTGCCGACCCCGATTTTGAGGGATATTGCCATTGTATGCTCTACTATAAATCAAAAGCTTGAGGAGAAAATATGAATCTTGAAAAAATACTGCTGCCGATTATAAAGGATGCGGCAAAAATTATGCTGCGCGAGCATTCGGTTGACGGAAACGAGGTCGCCTCAAAGCTTGGAGATGCAAATTTCGTTACCGTTTACGACAAGGCTGTGCAAGACTTCCTTTTAACCGAAATCACAAAGAAAATACCGAATGCAACCTTTGTTGCCGAGGAGCAAGAAAACGATTACTCCATTCTTTCGGGTGAATACGTTTTCGTTATAGACCCCATAGACGGAACGACCAATTTTATACACGGGTACAAGCATAGCTCTATTTCCGTTGCGTGTATTTCGAAGAATGAAATCGTTTTCGGTGCGGTTTACAATCCGTATCTTGACGAAATGTTCTATGCAACTCGCGGCGGCGGTGCATACGTAAACGGAGAAAAAATGACGGTTTCCGAAAGAGAGCCCATTGACAGCGTGTGCGTCTTCGGCTCATCGCCCTATTATAAAGAGGAGCTTGGCGAAAAATCGTTTGAGATTTTGAAAAACGTGTTCTACGGAATTGCCGATATACGCCGAATGGCGTCTGCCGCAATCGACCTCTGCTACGTTGCTGCGGGCAGAGCCGAATCATTCTTTGAGCTTCGCCTCTCCCCCTGGGATTTTGCAGCGGCGGCACTCATCATTACAGAGGCGGGCGGAATCATCACCGACCTTTCAGGCAATCCAATAACACTACACGCCCCCTGCTCTGTTATTGCTTCAAATAAGAACTGCTATTCATATATGCTTGACGCGGCAAAGCGCGCGGGCTGCTGATAAATTAAAAGGACGAGAATGCCTACTCTGCACTCTCGCCCTTGTTTTTTATTCGCTCAAATTGAATCCGCGCCTTTACGCGTTATCGAAAATATAATCGTACGTTGCGCGCACGGTGAGATATTTAACGTGCTTGACGGGTATGGGGCATTTGCCCGAATCTCCGCCTATCTCATAGTTGAAAACTCCGTCATACTCAACCTCTCGCAAGGCTCTTGCAACCTCTATAAAATCGACGTTTCCTCTGCCGTAAGGAATTATGTGTTGGTCGACGACGCCCTCGTTATCCGCTATATGCAAAGCACATAAGCGTTTTCCTGCCTTGAGAATAAACTCACTTTGCGAGCTTGTTTTAGTTATATTGAGGTGACCCGTGTCAAGACAAACGCAAAGCTTTTCGCTTCCAACCCTGTCTATGGCGTAAAGAATATCGTCTATTCCATCAAAAATGCCGCACAAATTTTCAATGCAAAGCTTTATTTCGGTACGCTCCGAGGAAAGCTCGATATGGGTAATTCCGTCTATTTCAAACTGAATAATTGCATCTTCAGGCTCCTTGGTATTATAAAATGCGACCATATGCTAAAGGGCGGTTTTTTCATAACATTAGCCTCTTAAATAGATTTTTCCCGCACGGGTGCCGTTGTAAACACCGTCCTCAACGACAATCTTGCCGTCGATTATTACGTATGCAAGTCCCTCGTTCTTCGTTTTGCAGTTAACAAAGTCGGCTTTGTCTATTATTCTGTCCGCGTCAAAAATACAAATATCTGCGTCCATACCCTCGGCAATTATTCCCTTGTTTTTAAGTCCGTAAACGCTTGCGGGAAGCGAGGTCATTTTTCTTATCATTTCGGGAATGGAAACTATGCCGCGCTCCCTTGCATATCTGCCGAGCGCACGTGGAAATGCGGCGCGAAGCCTTGGGTGATACATAAGCGCATTTGCGGCAGCTTGCGAATCGGTGCATATCATAGAGCGCGGGTGCTTCATTACGTACTCAACGTCCTCCTCGCACATGGTGAAGAACGCACCTCTTGCACGTCCGCCCGACATTCTTATGATTTCAAGAGCAGCTTCCATAGGGTCATCGCCAAGTCCGATGAGCTCGGCAATTTCGTTTACGTTTTTACCCACGTACTGCTCGTATCCCGGGAATGCTGTGACGAGCGACCAAGTGAGATCGCCATGCCATTTTTCCTCACCCCACGCCTTGATTTTGGCGCAGATTTCGGGGTTTGAGAGAAGCGAAAACGCATTCGTCGTTCCTGCCGGGTGGAATGCTTTGGGGCAGAATCTTGCCATCATTGTGGTTCCGGAAGCAATATACGGATAAACGTCTTGGTATATATCCGCACCCTCGGAATTTGCCTTGTCTATCATAGCAAGCGATATCTTTACCTTACCCCAATTTTGAGGCTCTGCCGATTTATGATGCGAGAATACGGCGCGGCAACCCGAAGCCTTTATTATTTCAAGGTATTCCTCAACAGCAGGGATAAGTCCGTCAGCCTCGTGCCTTATATGCGCGGCGAGCAATCCGCCCTCCTCGGCAACTACCTTTGCAAGAGCCATAAGCTCGTCGGTCTTTGCATAGCACGCGGGAACGTAAAACGTGCCGTATGACATACCGATAGCACCCGCTCTTATAGCGTCGCGCACAAGATCGCACATAGCTTCAAGCTCATCTGCCGTCGGCTCTCTGTTTTCCTTACCCATAACCGCCGTTCTGACGGTGTTGTGTCCTATAAGAAACGCGATTCCGGAGCCTTGGGGCAGGTCGCGGTTTTGATTTATAAAATCGCTCATTTTGTTGATTTTTCCGTCCGAAACCTTGGGAGCAACCGATGAGCCGCAATGACCGCCTATCGAAAAGGTTATGCCCTGCTCGGATTTTTCAGCTTGGTCGGGAAAGGTTACTACCGTTGAGTCCGAATGGCTGTGGGAATCTATCCAGCCGGGCGAAAGCGTAAGTCCCGCGGCATCTATAACTTTGCCGTCGGTCTCTATATTCTTTGCAATTTTAGCGATTTTTCCGTTTTGAATTGCCACGTCAACGTCAACAGGCTCGTTTCCAAGACCGTCAAGGACGTGCGCATTTTTGATAACAAGTTCGTACATTGGTGTAAAAACCTCTTTCGTTTTCCATATTACATTGAGATTTTAACACAATCACACACAAAAGTAAAGTCCTAGAAAATATTTTAATTTATTTAGGATTTTATGCTGTTTTGTCTTGACATATTATTATATATATGATATAATAATTCGAAATAAATTGATGTGGAGAATACCGATGAAAGTTTTATTCCGTAATGCGGCAATATATACCGATGGCGTTATGAAAAAGGCTGATATGCTTCTTTCCGACGCTACCCTTTCTGTTTTCGGCGGTGATAGTGTCGATGGTATTTCTATTTTTGATAATGCGGTTATTTTGCCCGGCTTTTGTGATGTGCACGTGCATTTCAGAGAGCCGGGATTTTCATATAAGGAAACCATGGAAAGCGGCTCGCTTGCCGCGGCAAGAGGCGGCTACACCGCAGTTTGCACCATGCCAAACCTTTCCCCCGCCCCCGATTCAAAGGCAAACCTTGCAGTTCAGCTTGAGAGAATAAAAGAGGGCGCTAGCATCGCCGTGCATCCCTTTGGAACAATCTCAAAGGGCGAGCTTGGCTGCGAGCTTTCGGATATGGAAGAAATAGCAAACGACGTTATCGGATTTTCCGACGACGGCAGAGGCGTTCAAAGCGAGGAAATGATGCTCGAAGCAATGAAGCGAGCAAAGGCGCTCGGGCTTCCGATAAGCGCGCATTGCGAGGATAATTCCCTCCTTTACGGCGGATATATCCACGACGGTGATTACGCAAAGGCACATGGCCACCGCGGAATATGCTCGGAGAGCGAATACAAGCCGATTGAAAGAGATATCGGACTTGTTGAAGAAACAAAGGTAGACTACCACGTTTGCCATATATCGACAAAGGAAAGCGTTAAGCTCATAAGAGACGCAAAGGCAAGAGGAGTTAACATAACGTGCGAAACGGGACCCCACTACCTTTTGCTTGACGATACAAACCTCGAAGAAGACGGAAGATTTAAAATGAATCCCCCGCTTCGCTCACCCGAGGACAGAGAAGAAATGGTGAGAGGACTGCTCGACGGAACGGTTGATATGATAGCAACCGACCACGCTCCGCACTCCGCAGAGGAAAAGGGGCGCGGACTTGAGAAAAGCGCGATGGGAGTTGTCGGTCTTGAAACCGCATTCCCTCTCCTTTACACTCATTTCGTTAAAACAGGCAAGATGAGTCTTGAAAGGCTCGTTCAGCTTATGTCACTCAATCCGAGAAAGAGATTTAACATAGATTCCGACCCCGGATTTACGGTGTTCGACCTTTCGGATTCATATAAAATAGACCCGAGCGACTTTATGTCGCAGGGAAAAGCCACACCCTTTGCGGGAGACGAGGTGTTCGGAAGATGCCTTATAACCGTTTACGAGGGCAAGGCTGTTTACGTTGATAATAAAATAAATTGCGATAAATAACGGAGGAAAAAGAAAATGGCAAAAAGAACCGACATTAAAAGAGTAATGATAATTGGCTCAGGCCCTATCGTTATCGGACAAGCTGCAGAATTTGACTATGCGGGAACGCAAGCTTGCCTTGCCCTCAAGGAAGAAGGCTACGAGGTAATTCTCGTTAACTCAAACCCCGCAACCATCATGACCGACACCACAATAGCGGATAAGGTTTATATGGAGCCGCTGACGCTTGAATACATTGCGAAAATCATAAGATACGAGCGCCCCGACGCAATACTCCCCGGTATTGGCGGACAGACAGGTCTTAATATGGCTATGCTTCTCGAAAAGAAAGGCATACTCAAGGAAGCCGGCGTTGAGCTTCTCGGAACCTCAAGCGAAAGCATTGAAAGAGCCGAGGACAGAGAGCTTTTCAAGGAGCTTTGTCAGTCTATAGGAGAGCCCGTTATCCCCTCCGACATTGCAAACACACTCGAGGACGCAGTTAAGGTTGCAAACGAAATCGGATATCCCGTTGTTCTCCGCCCCGCATTCACACTTGGCGGAACGGGCGGCGGATTTGCTTATAACGAAGATGAGCTTCGCGCACTCGCAGTTGGCGCTCTTGCGGCATCTCCCGTTCACCAGGTTCTCGTTGAGAAGAGCGTTAAGGGATATAAGGAAATCGAATTCGAGGTTATGCGTGACTCCGCTGACAATGCAATTACCATCTGCGGAATGGAAAACATCGACCCCGTTGGTATTCACACGGGTGACAGTATGGTTGTTGCTCCCATTATGACGCTTTCCGACCACGACCTCAAAATGCTTAACGACAGCGCAATCAAGCTCATCAAAGAGCTTAAAATAGAGGGCGGCTGCAACGTTCAGTTTGCACTTAACCCCAATTCCTCCGAATACTTCCTCATCGAAGTTAACCCCAGAGTTTCAAGAAGCTCTGCACTTGCTTCAAAGGCATCGGGATACCCCATTGCAAGAGTTACCGCAAAGATTGCAGTCGGTATGAAGCTTGAGGAGATTGAGGTTGCGGGCACCAAGGCTTCATTCGAGCCTCGCCTTGACTACGTTGTTGCAAAGTTCCCCAGATTCCCGTTCGATAAGTTCACCTCCGTTCCCAACAAGCTCGGAACGCAGATGAAGGCTACGGGTGAGAGCATGTCCATCGGTACGAATCTTGAGGAATGTCTTCTCAAGGCGGTTCGTTCCCTTGAAATCGGCGTTTGCCACCTCCATATGCCCAAGTTCGACAATATGGAAACAAACGCAATCCTCTCTTACATCGAAGAATTCCACGACGATACAATATTCGCGGTTACCGAGCTTTTCCGCCGCGGAATAACGCTTGAGCAAATCGCAAACATAACCAAAATCACCCCCTTCTTCCTTGAGTCCGTTCTTAAAATTACCAATATGGAAGCAGCCCTCAAGGAAAAGCCCTTTGACACCGAAACCCTCAAGGCGTCCAAGATCATAGGCTTCTCGGATAAGTTCATCGCTCGTCTTTGGAACACCAAGGAAATCGAGATTTACAAGGCAAGAAAGAATGCAGGCATAATCCCCGCATTCCGTATGGTTGACACCGCGCACGTCGGAGTTTACATTCCCTACCTCTACTCCTCTTACACAGGCGAGAACGAATCAAGACTTACCAACAAGAAAAAGGTTGTCGTTCTCGGTGCAGGACCCATTCGTATCGGTCAGGGCGTTGAATTCGACTACTCAACCGTTCACGCAGTAAACACCATAAGAAAGCTCGGCTACGAGGCTATCATCATAAATAACAACCCCGAAACAGTTTCTACCGACTACACCTGCTCCGACAAGCTCTATTTCGAGCCCCTCACCACCGAGGACGTTATGAACGTTATAGACTTTGAGCAGCCCGAGGGCGTTGTTGCCTCTCTCGGCGGTCAGACCGCTATCAACCTTGCCGCGCCCCTTGCTGAAAGAGGCGTTAAGATAATCGGCACCGACTGCGACGCAATCGAAAGAGCAGAAAACAGAGATGCGTTCGAGAAGATTCTTCTCTCACTTGACATTCCCCAGCCCAAGGGACAGGCAGTTACCAAAATAGAAGACGGCGTCAGAGTTGCAGAAGAGGTTGGATATCCCGTTCTCGTTCGTCCCAGCTTCGTTCTCGGCGGACGCGCAATGCAGCTCGTAGGAAACGAGGAGCAGCTTCGCCACTATCTCCGCACGGCAGTTGAAATCGACGAGGACAAGCCCGTTCTTGTTGACCATTACATTCAGGGCAAAGAGGTTGAGGTTGACGCAATCTGCGACGGACACGACGTTTTCGTTGCGGGCATTATGGAGCTTGTTGAGCGTACGGGTATTCACTCGGGCGACAGCATCAGCGTTTATCCCGCATTCTCCATTTCCGACAAGGTAAAGGGTAAGATTCTTTCCTACTCAAAGAAGCTCGGCCTTGGAATCGGCATCGTAGGTCTTTTCAACATTCAGTTCATCGTTGACGATAAGGAAGACGTATATATCATCGAGGTTAACCCCCGTTCCTCAAGAACAGTTCCCTTCCTCTCCAAGTCCACAGGCTACTCGCTTGCCGACATTGCAACCGAGGTTATAATGGGCACAACCCTCAAGGAGCTCGGAATATTCAATATCTATCCCGAGGAAAAGAAGCGTTGGTACTGTAAGGTTCCCGTATTCTCATTCAGAAAGATTAACGGAATCGACGCTTACCTCTCTCCCGAAATGAAGTCTACCGGTGAGGCCATCGGATATGACGACGACCTTTACCGCGCATTCTACAAGGCTCTTCAAGCATCGGGTATGACCGTTCAGAACTATGGCACCGTGCTTGTTACCATTGCAGACGCAGATAAGGAAGAGGCGCTTCCTCTTATCCGCAGATTCTACAATCTCGGATTCAATATCGAGGCAACGAGCGGCACCGCCAAGTTCCTCAAGGACCACGGAATCAAAACGAGAGTCAGAAAGAAGATTTCCGACGACCCGACCGAAATCCCCAACGCTATAAGACAGGGACACATCGCATACGTTATCAACACGAGCGACATCTCCTCCTCCGATGAGCAGAAGGACGGTTACGAGATTCGCTGCCTTGCAGTTGAAACCAACACCACAATGTTCACCTCTCTTGACACCGTTAAGGTTCTCCTTGACGTGCTTGAGGACATCACCATTACGATTTCTACAATAGACAG
>JAGBUD010000149.1 GCA_017630995.1 Clostridia bacterium | reverse complement strand
GTTGTTTATCGTTGCAACGATTGCAGTGAATGAGGTAACAAGGTCGTGTCCCTCAAAGCTTATAAGGAAAAGAGAAACTGCAAAAACGAATATATAGCATACTATATACGAGTTTACACTACGAACAACCTCTTTGTCTATGGGCTTTGAGTCAATGGTTATTTTCTTGACCTGTCTTGGATTAAGCGCGTGGCTGAATTCCTTGAACATACCCTTAATAAGAATTATAATTCTCGAAACCTTGATTCCACCGCCCGTGCTACCCGCGCACGCACCTATAAACATAATGAAAACGAGAATACACTTTGAAAGCGTGGGCCAAAGGTTAAAGTCCGCGGTTGAAAATCCCGTCGTCGATATGAGAGAAGCCAAGGTGAATGCGGCGCTTCTTATAGCCTCGCCAACGTTTGTCATATGTCCCGTCGCTAAAAGGTTAACGGTCAGTGCTGTGATGGCAATAACGACAATATAGGTAAAAACGCGCAATTCCTTGTTGAAAATATCACGAATTCTACCCTTAAAAAGAAGATAGTAGGCGTTAAAGTTTATTGAGAATATCAGCATAAACACCGTAACGACGATTTGTATATACGGTGAAAACGAAGCAAAGCTATCGTTTCTGAAGCCGAATCCGCCCGTGCCCGCAGTTGCAAACGCGGTGTTGAGCGCGTCAAAAAGGGACATTCCGCCAAAAAGAAGAAATATAAACTGAATAATGGTGAGAACTAAGTATATCGTATAAAGTATCATCGCCGTCGTTCTCATTTTGGGAACGAGCTTTGAAACCTCGGGACCCGGGCTCTCCGCTTTCATTATATGAAGATTTCGCGCGCCGCTCAAGGGAATGAACGCCATAATGAAAACAAGAACTCCCATTCCGCCAACCCACTGGGTGAAGCTGCGCCACATCAAAAGTGATTTCGGCAGAGCTTCAACGTCGGAAAGTATGCTCGCGCCAGTAGTTGAAAATCCCGAAGCGGTTTCGAAAAGCGCGTCAACGAAATTCGGTATCTCTCCCGATATAACGAAAGGAAAAGCACCGAAAACGCTTAAAAATATCCAGCTCAAAGAAACTATAACAAATCCGTCTTTAGTGTAAAGCTTTCTGTTTTTAGGCTTTCCGATAAGCAAAAGTCCTGCTACCGCCGCGGTGATTGCCATTGATAAAAGAATGGAGATGGTCGCACCGTCGCGGCATATAAGCGAGGTCAGAAGCGGTATCAGCAAAAACGCCGTCTCGAAAAGCATAAGCCAGCCGAGCGTGTATTTTATCATTTTAAAATTCATAGCAGCACTCCGTTATCCTTAATCGAGAATGTCCGCAATATCACGCAAGGCAAGAAGCTTTGAAACGATAACAACCGAGTCACCCTCAACAATTCTGTCGCTGCCTCGAGGAATTATAACCGCACCGTCGCGCAGAATTGCGGCAACAAGCACGTCCTTTTTGAAGCGAAGCTGTGCAAGGGGTGCCGCAGTTATCGGTGAGCCTTCGTTAACCTTAAATTCCGAAGCCTCAACCTTTCCTTTTATAACGTTGTACATGGTTTCAACGTTGCTTCCAAGGGTGTTTTTCGTCGCTCTTACGTAGCGCAAAATCATATCCGAGGTTATGCTCTTGGGATAAATAACGGTATCAAGGTCAAGGTGCGAGACAATATTGTCATAGTCCGCGCGGTTTATTTTCGTTATGGTCTTTGCTTTTGTTTCATTCTTTGCGGAAAGGGAGAGAAGAATATTTTCTTCATCGTTTGCATTGAGTGCGAGGAAAGCTCCGCAGCTTGCGATTCCTTCTTCAAGGAGCAGCTCTTGGTCTGCCGCGTCGCCGTTTATAACCGTAACGTTTTTGAACGCGGTGCAAAGCTCGTCGCAAATCTCCAAATCCTTTTCGATAACCTTAACCGAAATGCTTTTTCCAACCATCTCGCAAAGGTAATGGGTTATATCACCGCCGCCAACAACGAGAATGTCCTTAACCGCTTGAATGTTGCAATCTATCTTCTTAAAGAAATCGTATGCGTTTTTCGGTGAAGCAACAATAGATATAACGTCGCGGCTCTTAAATATGAAATTACCGTTGGGAATAAATGCGTTTCCGTCTCTTTCAACGGTGGATATAAGCACGTTAACCTTGAGGTGAGAAATAACGTCCTTAAGCCACATTCCAACCATTCGGCTGGTTTCGGGCAAGCGGAATGTAACAAGCTCTGCCTTTCCTGCGGCAAACGGCTCAATCTTAATAGCCGAGGGGAAGCGAAGTATTCTTGCAATCTCCTCTGCCGATTCAAGCTCGGGGTTTATTATCATCTCAAGTCCAAGCTCGTCCTTGAGGTAAGAGGTCTCGCTATTGTATTCGGGACTGACAACTCTTGCGATAACGCGGCATTTCGTCGTCTTTTTCGCTATCATGCAGCAGAGAAGATTAAGCTCGTCCGAATCGGTAAGCGCAATAAGCAGGTCGGCATCGTCAATTCCTGCCTCAACCTGCGTCTTTCGCGTTGCACCGTTACCAACAACGCCCATAACGTCATATCGCGAGGTTATGTCCTTGATCTTGCTTGACGAAAGGTCGATCATAGTTATATTGTTATCCTCTAAAACAAGCTGCGAAGCAAGCGTCTCTCCGACTTGGCTGCAACCGACGATTATGATGTTCAAGATTTTTTCCTCCGTATATGCGCGTGAGCGCAAAATATTTTTACTATATTATACTTATTTGGGGAGTATTTGTCAAGTGCCAGTTTCTCAAATTTAATTCTCAAATATGATTATTTGCAAAAATGTCGAAAAATATAATATTTCAACCATAAAGGAACTGAATTTGTCTATTTTTTGTAATATTTGCAAATTCAAAAAATATCTTGTTTAGTCTATTGATTATTTTAAACCTTTGTGCTAAAATAAAGTATAAAATATTTTTGCGAGGCAGATATGAAATCAATCAGGGATATATATAAGATAGGAAAAGGCCCCTCAAGCTCACACACTATGGGACCCGCAAAGGCAATGGGAATTTTCGCTAGCGAAAACCCGAATGCCGAAAGCTTTGAGGTAGTGCTGTACGGCTCGCTTTCCGATACGGGCAAGGGCCACGGAACAGACGTTGCCATAGCTCAAATGGCGGGTGAGCGCAAGGTCAATATAATATTCGATTCGGAGGATAGAAATCTTCCTCACGAAAACACGATGGATATTTTCGCTATCCGCGGCGGTGAGCGCGTCAATAAAATGCGCGTCTTTTCTGTTGGCGGCGGTGATATAAAAATCGAGGGCAGAGAGGATAGCCCCGAATCCGAAATTTACTCCGAATCCACGTTCTCGCAGATAAGCGAGCTTTGCAAGCGCGAGGGAATAAGACTATCCGATTACGTTGTGCGCTGCGAGGGCGAGGAAATATATTCGTTCCTCTATGAGATATGGGAAACGATGAAGGCGGCAATTCACAGAGGACTCACAACGGCGGGAACTCTCCCCGGCGGGCTCGGTGTCGAAAGAAAGGCGCAGTATCTCTATAATCAGCGCCATATAGACGAAAGCCCCGTAACGAGAGAAAACAGAATCGTCTGCGCGTATGCCTATGCCGTCAGTGAGGAAAACGCCGATAACGGAACTATAGTAACCGCCCCCACGTGCGGTGCTTGTGCGGTTCTTCCCTCGGTGCTTAAATATATGCAAGAAAAGCACGGCTTTTCGGATAAAAGCATTTTGCGCGCACTTGCAACGGCGGCGCTCATCGGAAACCTCACAAAAACCAACGCGTCCATCAGCGGTGCGGAATGCGGCTGTCAAGCGGAGATAGGAACTGCTTGCTCCATGGCATCTGCCGCTCTCGGTGAGCTTTTTGAAATGGGAATCGACCAGATTGAGTATGCCGCGGAAATCGCCTTTGAGCACCACCTCGGTCTTACTTGCGACCCGATATGCGGACTCGTTCAGATTCCGTGCATTGAGAGAAATGCAGTTGCCGCAATGCGTGCGATAAACGCGATGAGCCTTGCTAATTTCTTGTCGGGCTCAAGAAAAATCTCGCTTGATTTGGTTATTAAAACGATGTACGAAACGGGCAAGGACCTCTCCCATCTTTACAGAGAAACGGCAGAGGGCGGCCTTGCAAAGCATTACGGAAAGGGAATTTTAGGATAATGGAAAAGGCAAAGGTAGACAGAATCAACGAGCTTGCTCGTCTCTCAAAGGAAAGAGAGCTTACACAAGAGGAAAAGGCGGAGCAAAAGGCTCTTCGTGAGGAATATCTTGCCGATTTTCGCAAAACGCTTCGCGGTTAAGGAGAACGTTATGAGTTGTGCAGAGTGTTCGATATGCAAAAGTAAGATAGATTCGGAAAATGCTCCGATTCTTGCGGTAGGAGGATACGGCAATCCCCGTTTTATTTGCGAGGAGTGTGCTGATGAGGTTGAGGCGGCTCGCACCGCTATAGACTACGGTGAAATCGAAGCGGCTATGGCGGCTATATCCGAAAAGCTTAAAAACACAAAAACAGAGGATACCGTGGTAATCGAGGCGGTGAACGAAATTTTCGCAGAGGTAGGGGAGCGTGCTAAAAAAATAAAGGACGGAACCTACGATTTTTCTCTCGATTCCGATGAGGAAAGCGGAGAGGAAAGTGACGGGGCGTCTGAAATTCCCGAGGAGCTTCTTGAAACCGAGGAGGACCGCGCACTCGATAAGCTTGAAGATGAGAGAGCGCGCAAGGCGGATAAGATTATAAATTGGATATCCATTGTTCTCGGCGCCGTTGCGGTATCGGTATTGGTATTCTTCCTCATTAAGAGATTGCGCTGATGTCGAATTTTTCATTTCTTATTATTGGAACAAATAAAATAAGCGATAGCTTTGCCGAGGCGGCAAGGGCTGTCGGTGTCGATCTCCTTGCAGTTTATTCCCGAAAAAGTGACACGGGCAGGGCTTTTGCCGAAAAACACGGCATAAAAAGGGTATATTCTAACTTGAGTGAGGCGCTTTTTGATTCGGAGATAGACGCGGTCTACGTCGCGTCACCCACGTTCTTGCATAAGGAGCATTCGATTATGGCGCTCCGCGCGGGAAAGCACGTGCTCTGCGAAAAATCAATAGCGTCATCTGCTTCGGAATATGAGGAAATGCTCGCCGCGGCAAAGGAGAATAAAAGGGTACTGCTCGAAGCTATGCGTCCCGCCTTTGACCCTGCGCTTCCCTTGATTTTAAAAGGTCTTTCTTCTATCGGCAAGATAAGACGCGCAAATCTTGAATTTTGCAAGTATTCAACCCGATATGATAATTTTAAACGCGGAATAGTTGAAAACGCGTTCAATCCCCAAATTAAAAACAGTGCGCTTTCGGATATAGGTGTATATCCCCTTTGGCTTTCTGTTGAGCTTTTCGGTGAGCCGCGCGAGATTAAAAGCGAAAAAATATTTCTCGAAAACGGCTTTCTTGCAATGGGAGCATCAACGCTTACCTACGGTGATTTTTTCGTAAACGTCACCTATTCCAAAATAACAGAAAGCACCGCTCCCTCGTTTATTGAGGGTGAATGCGGCGCGGTTTTTATTGACAAGGTCAGTGAGCCTAAAAAGCTTTGGATTGTGATGAATGACGGTCAAAAAATACCGATAGACTACACCCCGTGTGAAAATAATATGCGCTATGAAATATCCGAATTTGTGAGAATTTGCACAAGCGGTGAGGATTTTTCAAGGCGCGCGAAGGTATCTCTCTCGGTTATGAGAGTAGCTGATATGATACATTCCCACGTTTAGAATAAAGACGACTGCCTCCGCATAAAATTTTGCGGAGGCTTTTTTTATGGATTTTTTGAATCTCTTACCTATACTTATAACCGCGGTGGGCGCGTATTTTCTATTTAAGCTTCGATTTTTCATCTTCACAAATCCGAAAGGGATAATAAAAAAGCTTGGTAGCGATTGCGTTTCTTCGGCTTCCTCGCTCTCACTCGCGCTTGCTGGGACGCTCGGGGTGGGGAATATAGTCGGCGTCGCGGTGGGAATATCGGTCGGCGGTGCGGGAAGCGTGTTTTGGCTCTTGGTGTCTGCAGTTTTTGCCTCGGTGATAAAATTTGCCGAGGTAATTTTGACGGCGGACCGAGGCGCAGGTCTTGGTATGATAGGCGCGGTTGGGGCGAGCTTTGGTGTGCTCTCTCGCCCACTTTCTCTCGTATATGCCGCCCTCGTTATTTTGCTTTCCTTTTCCATGGGCAGCATGCTCCAAAGCGCAAGCATAGGGCAAAGCACCGAATACGTGTTAAATTTTCCGCCTGTTTTCACTGCCCTAGTTCTGCTTTTATTGCTGGTTTTTGCGGTTTTCTTCTTTAGTGGAAAAATAGAGAGGATAACGGTTGTGCTTATTCCCGTCGCAACCGCGGTGTACGTCTTTCTTTGCCTTTCGGCTATCCTTTTAAATCTTGAGCGTCTGCCGAGTGTGATTTTCAATATATTTCGCTGTGCATTCGATTTTGAAAGCGGTGTTGGCTGAGTTATCGGATTTCTCTGCAGCGCGAAAATACGCGAGGGGTATCTTCGCGGCTTGATTTCAAACGAAGCCGGCGCGGGCACATCCTCGCTTGCCCACGCGAAAAATCCAACCTCCGACGTCGGAAGCGTCGGAATTATGGGTATGTGCGAGGTTCTTTTTGACACGGTTATTCTTTGCATCCTCACCGCGCTTGCAACCCTTGTTTATATTCCCAATGCTATCGGTATGGAGGGTATGCGTGCGGTTATGGAGGGTGTTGGCTCGGTTTTTGGTGATGTGTCCGAGATATGCGTTGCGCTATGTATATTTGCCTTTGCCTATTCAACCATGATATGCTGGTATTATTACGGCGGCTGCGCATTTAGGTATATTTTCGGCGGAGGTGATCTCGTATTTTCGGTTTTGTTTATATCCTTCGCTGTTTTAGGGGTATTCTGCCGCGGGGATTTTCTTATCACCGTATCCGACGTTATTCTTTTCTTCCTTTCGCTCATCAGCCTCTCGGCTTTAATGATAAGCTCCGACAGAATAAAGGCTCTGTCGGAGCTATCGGGGCTTGTTAAGCCGCCTCGTCAATGCCGAGCGAGGCGCGCTTCGATTCGGTTGAAATGTATTCAAGGGGATCAACCGAAACGTCGGAAACCTTAACCTCAAAGTGCAGGTGCGGCTCCTCTGCAAGCTCGGAAATTGAGGAATCACCAACCTCGCCGATAAGGTCGCCTGCTTTGAGCAGTGTTCCAACTCTTGCAATAAGGTCGTTATCCTCAAGGTTGGAATAATAGCTCTTAACGCCCGAGCCGTGATCAACAACCACGGTGCAGCCGAGAAGCGCGTCGCTTGTAACGGCGCAAACCTCTCCGTCAAAAGCGGCAAAAACCGAAGCTCCGTCTTCGGTGCCGATGTCTATACCCGTGTGAATTCTCCATTCCTCAAGAGTAGAGGAGAAAACGGGGACTGAAAGACTGTGTGCCTTTGTAACAGTTCCCGAAACAGGAGAGAGGAAGCTGTTTTTCTGCGGCTTTTTCGGCTCTTCGGGCTTCTCTTCGTTTTCGGTGCCGTTCGGAGAGTCGATGGGCGGCTGCTCCTCGTTTTGCGTAGGCGGCTCTTGCATAAGAGTGTCGTCTTTTTGGTTGTTTGCGGCAACTATACCGATAACAATCGCCGCAATGCAAAGCGCAGCGATAACAATACCGTAAACGGTCTTTGTAAGATCGGGGTTGTCGCTGAATTTGAATTTCTTTTCCATATACTGTTCCTTTCCTTTTCTCAAAAGGCAAACGCGGTTTGCGCGCCGTCTTGCCCGTATATTGCTATTTTTCCGTTTAAACGGCAGTTTATTCACCGAATGGATAAAAAGGAAAAAGTTTCTTCGGCTCTCGGATGGCACCGTAAATTTATTTTAGCGTGCACGTTCGCGCGCGAATAATAACATAAATAATACGTACGCATATTGACAATGGGACAATTTTGAGTTATAATAAAGTGTTCAAATAAAGATTTTTGCTTTGGAGGTAAAAATGGCTTTCAAAATATCTCTTGCGGGAGATCTCGGCAGCGGAAAAAGCACCGTTGCGGATATCCTTATATCAAGGCTTGGTGCAGAATACTATTCAACGGGAGCGATAGTCCGTTCCATCGCGGCGCGCCACGGAATGAGCGTCGTTGAGCTTAACGTTTATATGGAAACGCACCCCGAAATAGATACCGAAATTGATAACGGACTCGTCGAGCTTGGTAACGTGGACAAGCCAATGGTAATAGATTCGCGTATGGCTTGGCATTTCACAAAGGGAACCTTTAAGGTTTACCTTTCAACAGACGTTGAAACAAGCGCACTGCGCATAATGAACGCAAACCGCGTCGGTGAGCATTCCGCCTCTCTTGAGGAAACTATAGCTCAAACAAAGGCAAGACGTGAGAGCGAAAAGAAAAGATACAGCACCCAATACGGTGTTGATATAAAGGACCTTACGAACTATTCTTTGATAGTTGACACCACGGTTGCAAATCCCGAACAGGTTGCCGAGTGCATTCTCACTTCGTTTGCCGAGTGGCAGAAAAATCCCGAGTTTTCCGCTGTCTATATTTCGGGTGAGCGCATAAACTACCCCGACGACGCGCCCGACGGTGAGCTCGTTGAGGAATATGCGGCAAGGCTCGCGGAGGAGGACGAGGTTCCCGAGGTAACCGTTTTTGAAAACGAGGGCGAATTCTATCTCGAAAGCGGTGCTGAAGCCGCGCTCGCTCATTCGTTTGGCGATGAGGTTCTTTTCCGTGCCCGCCTTGTTCGCGGAAGTGCGGAAGGCAAAAAATACGTAAAAATGAAAAATTCACTTTGAGAGGTAACGTGATGTTAGTTTTGAAAAATAAAACCGCTGCTCTTATTGCAGACGCGGTAGCAGTAAAGTTCGGCGAGGGTATTCTTTCCGCCGATGATATATTCGCAATGCTCGAGTATCCCCCCGATAAAACGATGGGCGACCTTGCGCTTCCGTGCTTCAGACTCTCAAAGAGTCTTCGTCGCTCTCCCGTTGATATCGCAAAAACACTTGCGGAAAATATCTCTTGTGAGGAGTTTTCCGAGATAACCGCGCTCAACGGTTATCTTAACTTCAGAATAAGCAGCTCCGCATTTGCAAAAAGAGTTATCTCCGATATCAAGGCGCAGGGCGAAAAGTACGGTGCAACCAACGAGGGCGTGGGCAAAACCGTCGTTCTCGACTATTCCTCGCCTAACGTTGCAAAGCCCTTCCATATCGGCCACCTCGGAACAACCGTTATAGGTCACTCCTTAAAGCTTATCCACGAGTTCTGCGGATATAAGTGCGTTGGAATAAACTACCTCGGCGACTGGGGCACCCAGTTCGGAAAGCTCATCGTTGCCTATAAGCTTTGGGGTAACCGCGAAAAAATCGAGCAAGGCGGAGTAGACGAGCTTGTTTCCCTCTACGTTAAAATCAATAACGCAATCAAGGAAGAGGAGGACGCAAGCGTTGCGGGAATCTCTCCCGATTCTCCCGAATACGTAAAGCGTTCCGAGCTTGGTGACGCGTCAAGATTCGAGTTCTCAAAGCTCGAGCACGGCGACGAGGAAAACCTCAAGCTTTGGCGTTGGTTCGTTGATATCAGCCTTGTTGAGTATGAAAAAACGTATAAGCAGCTCGGTATAACCTTTGATAGCTACAAGGGAGAGTCTTTCTATACAGACAAAATGCCCGCGCAGGTAGAGAAGCTTCGCAATATGGGACTTCTTGAAATAGACGACGGTGCTTCAATAGTTAACCTCGATAAATGGAATATGCCCGTTTGCCTTATCTTGAAGCGCGACGGAACAACCCTCTATCCCACCCGCGATATTGCCGCTGCGGTTTACCGTCAGGATACCTATAAGTTCGATAAGGCAATATACGTCACAAGTGCGGCGCAGTCGCTTCACTTTGCGCAGTGGTTTAAGGTTGTTGAGCTTATGGGCTATG
>JAGBUD010000148.1 GCA_017630995.1 Clostridia bacterium | reverse complement strand
CTTGATAGCGCAAAGAAAACTTTCGAAAACGCAGATAAATCTTGATGTTATCTATTTAGTTTCCCAAACATACTCCGTTTGAGTTCGAAACCTTAATACAACCCCCGAAAATATCTTTTTCATAGCCTCTTGACAAAGAAAAACGACCCTCGTGGTCGTTTTTTTCTTTTGTTGGAGAACTCGAGGAGTATGCTCGTAAGCGGCAAGCGTGAGTATCTTCGCCATACCGTAAAACAAATAGATTGTTAATTTTTATGTCATTTTAAAGCAAATCACAATAAAATACAGAAGCAAAAAGTAATTGCCCGAAATCGCTCCTTTTAATAAACGAAGTATTACTTAAACGTTCCTATCTTAAAAACTACGGAAATGGCGCGTCACCCCCCCTTTACTTTTGAAAAATTTTGTGTTACACTAATGTTACTACACAAACACAAAAATTCAACGAATATATGGAGAAGATTATGAAATTTTGCCCTATGTGCGGAATGTCGCAGTTTAAAGCGGGAGTGACGGTTTGTGATTTTTGCGATTATGAAGAAAAGCCGATAGAAAATCTTTCCGAAGAGGAAATATCCGAGCTTATGGCCCCCTATGAATACCTATTTATTGAGGACGGAGTTCGAATAACAGGTGTAAAAAACGAGCGCTCTATGCGCGGCAAAATTGCAATTCCGCATTTCATTACCGAGATTGCAGCAAATGCCTTTTCAAACTGCAAATTCCTTGCAAGATTGGATCTTCCAAGGTCGCTTCGCTCCATTGGTGATGGCGCATTTGCAGGGTGCAGAGACCTCTTTGACGTGTTTATTCCCGAGAGCGTTAGCTATATTGGAAAAGGCGCTTTTGCCGATTGCTATGACCTTGGCGTGATATGCGTTGCCGCATCCTCGCAGCCTGACACTTGGGATAGCGATTGGCTCCTTGATTGCACGGCAAAGGTAGAATGGGCAAGCACCGACGAGTAGTATTCAAGGCTGCTTGAATTTAAGGCTTCTAGGCAAAACTCTAACAGTTCAGGATTTTAAAAATGAAAATCAAAGAAAAAATTATGCTTGACCGCGACGGTCTTACAAAGCACGGCGCGATTGATATAGTCATTTTCGGGGACAGCGTTTCTCACGGTGCCGTCAGAGATTATATCGACTACGAAAACGTGTATTGGAACCGACTCAAGAAAATGCTCAATCAATACCGCAGCTACGTGCCCGTTAATATGATAAACTCATCAATCGGCGGGGTAACCGCAGAGGATTCGATTCAAAGAATCGAAAAGCAGGTTTTGAAATACGAGCCCGACCTCGTTATCGTTTGCTTTGGTCTTAACGACGTAAACCTAGAGCTTGACGTTTACATAAACTCCCTCAAAACCATTTTTGCAAGGTGCAATGATGCGGGACTCGACGTTATCTTTATGACACCGAATATGCTGAACACGAGAGTTGCCGAGGACACACCGAAAAATTACCTTGCATACGCCGCAAAAACCGCAGAAATGCAAAACAACGGCAGAATGGACAAATATATGAGCGCCGCCGTTTCACTTGCCGAGAAAATGGGCATTACGGTTTGCGACTGCTATAAGAAATGGAAAGCCATTTCCGAAACAGAGGACGTCACAATGCTTCTAGCTAACAGAATAAACCACCCTACCCCCGAAATGCACGCCCTTTTTGCTTCGAGCCTATACGAAATCATTATGGGCTAGGGCGAAAACGGCAAGGCCGATTTTTCCACGATGTTCGATAAGTAAAAATTTATAAAAGAAAAGGCGAGTAACCGCGGCACAGAGTGCTTAATTCGGTTAGTTCGCCTTTTTTATATTCTATATTTCAAGAATACTGTCAATTTGGGATATCTTTGATAATACCTCGCGCGGACCGACAATGCAGAAAACAGACTCTGCATTAGTCCTTTGGATTGCCGAGGAAAGCTCGGCAAGCTTTTCGCACGTTGCACTCAATATATCACGCTTCATTTTCTTGCGCATTTCGTCTGTGAAGCCGTTAAAGTAACGCAAGGTTGCAACGCTTCCCCTTGTGCGCGGAGTGAGATGAGGAGAAGCCTCGCCTATAGCACCGATAATATACTTATCTATCGATTTTCCCGACCTTGAAAATTCAAGAAGAAACTCGGGAACCGAGGAGAATACGGTGATGGATTTTTCGGGAGTTGGGTCCCTATAAGAATAATAGCTTATGAGTCCCGAGCGGTTTGCACCCATTCCCGTACCGTAGGCTCCACCCTTAACTCTTATCTCTCCCCAAAGGTATTCATAGCTTGCGAGCATTGCCGCAACGTCAAAAAGTCCGCTCGGCTCGCCCACCTCATGCAAAATATTCATACCGCTGACGGAAAAAGAGATTTTCGAGGGTATAACTATTCCCTCGTTTTGCTTTTTCATCGGTGAAATTTTGCACACGGGTGCCACCTTTTCGTTAGCTTTAGGAAATATTGAAATTATATCCTTAATATATTTGCCGCCGTCCGCCATAGGAGAATCCGATGAAACAGAAACCGTCAAGCGCTCGGCTACAAGATACTTTTTACGCAACGCTTCGATGCGCTTTACCATACCGTCATACTTTTCATCAAAGCCTCGGTTTAGGCTCTTATACGAGAGATGTGCTTCGTATCCGCTATAATATTCCCTTGCCGCCGCCTCGCTATAAAGCATTGCCGAAACTCTTGCCTTTGCAACGCGATGACCCGCAGAGAAGCCCTCCTCGCTTGATATATACGCTTGCTTTACTATGCTCTGCATAGCTTCCTTTTCGACAAAGCGGGTTTTCATCAAAACCTCTTCGACAAGCTCCGCCGCTTTTGCTTTTTTCGCAGAAAGAGAGGAAGCAAACACCTTAATAAATATCCTTGCTTCGCCCGAAACCGTAGTTGAAAAATTAAGAGAAACGCTCAAGCTTCCAAGCTCGCTTTTTATAACGCGGACAAGCTCGTTTGCGCTATAATTCTCCGTTGAAAGATTGCCGAGGAAAAGCCCAAAGAGCGCACCGTCAAAAATTTCGTCCTCGCCTATATCCGAAACGTCAAAATAAAGCTCCGTGTAGTTTATATTTCCCGTAGGTATTGGGTGGGTTATAACACGCGCACCGTCGATTTCGGAAATTTCCGTTGGTATTGTCTTAACCTCCTCGGAAATATCTGCAACCCGCAAGCGCGGAATTACAGCTCTTGCCTCCTCGCTATCCTCGCTGCTTTGCCAAGCAAAAAGTTCTTCCTGCTCTTTTTTTATTTTTTCCTTTTGTGCTTTGCCAAAAGAGGAAAGAGCCGCGGAAAGCTTTTCCCTCTCCTCGTCTGCCATTCTCTTTTCAAGAGTGTGCGAGGGGTGGAGAATCAAAACCGCAGAGCTTTCGTTTTCAATAAATATTTCGCGCAAGGTCTGCTCGAAAAAGCCCTTTCCCATATTCTCGCGCAGAAAAGCAATTTCCTCCTCAAAGCTGATAGCCGAGATAGGATCGTTTGAATAAAGAAAGCTCTCAAGAGTGTTCATTGCGAGAATAACTCCGAGCGGCATCGTTCCGTAATCGCGCTCCGAAAGGAAAAATTCAAGCGAATTTATTGCCGCCTCAAGATGAGATTTCTCTATTCCGCTTTCGGAAATATCCGCAACCGTTTGATAGAAAAGACGCTCAAGCTCGGCTTCCTTTCCGCTTTTAACGTTTATAAAGTCAATTTCAAAATAGTTTTGATATATTCCCTCGCCGATATTGACAGAGAGATCCTCGCAGAGCTTGGAATCCAAAATTGCCTTTTTTATCGGAGATTCGTTTGCCGATAAGAGCGCAGAGGAAATGATTGCAGCACCGAATATTTTTTCTCTTTCGTCAAATCTAAATGTAAGGTGCGCAAGCGACATTCTCTCCTTATCCTCAAGCTCCTCGTCGTCAGAGATTTCATATTCACCTTCGCATCTCTTTTTCGTTTTTATGGCAAGGCTGAAGTTAAATTCAGGCGCGGAATAATCACGGTATTCATATTCCGAAAGATACCCGCCGACAAGAGAGAGGGCCGCATTTATATCGAGCGTGCCATCAAGAAAAATCACCGCGTTTGAGGGATGATAATAGGTTTGGTGCATAAGAACGAAATCCTCGTATTCAAGCGAGGTAATTTCACACGGGTCGCCGCCGGAGTCATGCTCGTACGGTGTTCCCTCAAATAGCATTTTATGAATGTATCTATCGGTTATCGCCTCGGGGCTTGAATACTCACCCTTCATTTCGTTGAAAACAACGCCCTTGTATGAAAGCTCACCGCTATCGGAAAGCTCGTAATGCCAGCCCTCCTGCATAAACGCCTTTTTATCCTTTACTGCAAGGGGGTGGAACACTGCGTCAAGATATACATCAGCAAGGTTGAGAAACTCCTTCTCGTTTGTGCTGGCAACGGGATACATCGTTTTATCATTAAACGTCATCGCATTAAGAAACGTATTGAGTGAACCGCTGACAAGCTCGACAAAGGGGTCCTTGAGATTATATTTTTTTGAGCCGCAAAGCACCGAATGTTCAATGATATGAAAAACTCCCGTGCTATTTTTCGGCAAGGTTTTAAAAGAAATCGAAAAGGTTTTGTTTTCGTCTTCTCTGTCTATATAGACAAGGCGTGCGCCGTTCTTTTCATATTCCATAACGTACACGGTTGCCTGCAAATACGAAACGTCATAGACCTCTTTAACAGAGAATCCAAACAACCTGTCATTTTTGTTCATTAAAATTATCCCTTCAAAACAGTATTCTTAAACGATTCGAGAACCGAGAAATATCGCTCCGAATCGGATAAATATGAGGTGGCATGCTCCGCCGCACAAAAGCGCTCAAACGTTACGTTTTGAGAAGCCGCTGAAATTTCCTCGCTCATATAAAAAGGAACCAAACTGTCGCTATCTCCGTGAATCAACAGTATTGGTACGCTTGATTTCTTTACCGCCGCAACCGCATTGCTCTCTAATATTGAAAAACCGCCGAACAGACGTGCCCCAATAATTGCAAAAAGTCTTGCAAGAAAAGCAGGAACACCCTTTTTAGCTCCGACTATGCCTATTATTTCGATAGGAGAGGAATACGGGCAATCGGCAACCGCACCGCGCACACTGCGCGGCAAATCCTCACCCGAAGCCATAAGCACCGACGCGGCACCCATAGATATTCCAAAAAGAAGTATTTTTTTATCCTCACCAAAGCGACGCGCCACGTAATGAGTCCACGCTATAACGTCATATCTTTCCAGAATACCAAACGTTATAACCTTTCCGCCGCTTTCTCCGCCGCCCCTTTGGTCGACAAGGAGAAGATTATTTCCGTCCTTCAGACAGCACAGTGCGCTTCCCGCCATATCGCGATACGGATTATCACGGTATCCGTGAAATTGAATTTCAACGGGTGCCGCGTCCGATACGTGATAATACCTTGCACGCAACCTTATGCCATCACGCGCGGTAATATAAACGTCCTCGTACGGAATTCGGCTGATTTCGTCTATCAATGCGCGCACGCGCTCTGTATACGGCGCAAATCCGCGCTTATCTATGCCGTGATAAGCAGATTTTTTCTTCGTTCTGTCAGAAAAGAAAACCTTTCGGTATACATAATACGCTCCGCCCGTCAAAGCGGCGGCAACAAGAATAATTGCAACCACTGCCGCAATTACAAGGAAAATGATTGCCGCCGCAAGGAGCCAAAGAAGACCGAAGTCTATCATTGCTTATTTTTCTTTGAATTAGCGATAACCAATGCAACGGAAATACCCGCAATCAATGCTAATCCAAGGAAAACTGCCAAAAATACTACAACTGCAATAATAACACCGATAGAAGTTGCCACACTCATAATTTACCCCCTAAAAAATATCATAATCTTTTATTTATAAAAAACACGCACTTGGGCGTGCTTTCTAATTTTATTATAACATCAAAGCGAAGCAAAGTCAACTTATAAGCTTTATATAAATTTATATAAAAAAGAATAAAATTAAAAAATGAGAATCTTCGAGCAAGCCTCGCAAGAGAGGCAAGAAAAAAAGAGAGACACCACGAGGGTGTCTCTCTTTTTTGGAGCGGATTACGGGGCTCGAACCCGCCACCTCCACCTTGGCAAGGTGGCGCTCTACCAAATGAGCTAAATCCGCATATTAAATGGTGCCTCCGGTCGGAATCGAACCAACGACACGGGGATTTTCAGTCCCCTGCTCTACCAACTG
>JAGBUD010000147.1 GCA_017630995.1 Clostridia bacterium | reverse complement strand
CGTCAGGAACCTCTTTTCCCTCTTCAAGACAAATGAATTCTTCTGCATAAACGTCGATAGCAACGTCGTACGCATCTCTTTGCTCCATAATGTAATTTGCGAGCGGCTCGAGTCCCTTTGCTCTTGCAATAGACGCTCTGGTCGTTCTCTTGGGCTTAAAGGGACGGTATATATCCTCAAGCTCAACAAGCGTTTTTGCATTGTTAAGCGCAAAGGTTATTTCGGGGGTGAGCTTTTCCTGCGCTTCTATAAGAGATGAAATCTCGCATCTGCGCTCCTCAAGCTTGCGCAGATATTGAAGTCTGTCAAAAAGATCTCGAAGCGTTGCGTCGTCAAGGCTTCCCGTTACTTCCTTACGGTATCTCGATATAAAGGGAATCGTGTTTCCCTCATCAATAAGAGCCACGGTATTCGTTACCTGCTCCTCTTTGATATTAAATTCTTCAGCTAAAGTTTTTACAATATCCATTTTCGCTCCAATATTTTCCTACATCAGTTTCCCGAAAATTCAGGCCTTTTCAATTTTACCACATTTCTTGCGATTTGTAAATAGAAAAACGCAAAATCAAGCTTGTTTTTTATCCCCAAGATTCTATGATATTCTTCTCCTCGTCTGTGAGGTAACGCCATTCGCCCCTAGAAAGCGAGCTATCAAGCATTATATCCGAAAATCTTATTCGTTCAAGGTAGACAACCTTATTTTCAAGCGAGGCTATCATTCTTTTTATTTGATGATATTTTCCCTCTGTTAAGATTATTTTTCCGCCAAGCCTATCCTCGTCGGGAATAAGAACTGCGCTTTTGCACTCATATCCGTCGGCAAGCACGATGTTATTTTTAAATCTTTCCTCTGCACCGGCGATAAGCGGCTCCGCGCACTTAAAATAATATTCCTTTTCAACGTGGCGCTTCGGCGAAAGAAGACGGTGCGCAAGCTTGCCGTTATTGGTTAATATCATAAGTCCGACGGTATCTCTGTCGAGTCTTCCCACAGGAAAAAGCTCCATTCGCTGAAGCTCGTCGGATAGAAGCTCGGTAACAACGGGAAGATTTCTGTCCTCGGTTGCGCTGACGTATCCCTCGGGCTTATTAAGCATAACGTACGTATATTTGCTGTAAGAAATTTCTCTGCCCATATAAACAACTCTTGCGGTTTCGGGGTCTATGTGCTTCGAAGCGTCCTTCATAGGCTCACCGTTTACAATAATAAGTCCCTTTTTGGCAGCCAACGCCGTTTCTTTTCGCGTTGATATTCCCATTTCGGAAAGAAATTTATCAAGTCGCATATTTTGCCCTTCATTCAAAAGGGGTAGCTCAACCTAAATCGAGCTACCCTCGTTGTTTAATAAATTATTTCTGCACGAGATGGATTGCAAATCCGCATACCTCGTCCTTGAAGTATACGAACTTGGGCTTTCCTGTCTTGTCGTCGTATGTAACGCTGGACTCGTCAAACTCAAATCCCATTCTCTTGAAATATGCCATCGCTCTGTCAACAAAGTTGGTGCTGATTCCGATGTGTCCGCATCTTCCAACGCCGGGTTTTGTCATAAATTCAAATGCAGAGCCTGCAAAAACAGACTTTGAGGTTTCACGGAGAGGCATACCGAACATTACCTCGAAGAGCTTTGCTCCGCGTCTTCCCTCTTCCTCGTTTTCGGAATTGATACCGATGTGAGCGAATTCAAGACCAAGCATAGTCTTAACTGCGTTCTTGGTAAGAGCGGTTATCTCGTCCCACTTCTTTTCCTTTACAAGCTCGTCCTTTACCATGAAAGAACCGCCGCATGCAACGATTTTGTTGAACTTGAGGTATTCAAGAAGATTATCGGCGCTGATTCCACCGGTGGGCATAAAGGTTACCTGACCGTAGGGTGCCGCCATAGCCTTGAGCATCTTGAGTCCGCCTGCTGCTTCAGCGGGGAAAAACTTAACGGTTGAAAGTCCAAGCTCAAGAGCTGCCTCGATATCAGAGGGGTTAGAGCAACCGGGAAGCATAGGAACTCCCTTGCAAAGACAGTATGCGGTTACCTTGGGGTTAAGACCGGGTGAAACAATGAACTTTGAGCCGGCTGCGATTGCCGCATCAACTTGCTCGGTTGTGAGAACTGTTCCCGCGCCTACAAGCATTTCGGGATAAGCCTCTGTTATATTTTTGATTGCTTCTGCTGCACACTTTGTTCTAAAGGTAATCTCTGCTGCGGGAAGTCCGCCGTCGATAAGTGCCTTTGCAAGAGGAACAGCATCGCTCGGATCCTCAATTTTGATAACAGGAATAAGACCGATGGACTAAAGCTCTTTAATCATATCGTTTTTCATAGAAACGACTCCTTTTCTCTTTTTTACTATGCTAATTATACTATAATTTAGAGATATCAACAATTGCAAAAATTGCCCTACAGATTGCAAAAATTGTTCCTTTCTTTGTTTTTAAATAGGGTTTATTGACAAGGCGATATTTAAAGGGTATAATTATTCTAATAAATTAGAATTCATCAAGGAGACTTAGTCAAGGTGGCGGCAAATCTTATAAAAATCGGAGTTTTTACAAAGGACAGATTCCTCTTTCAAAAAATAAGACTTGAGTTTTTGGGAAAAGCAGAAGCAAAGCTTCTCACCCCCAAAAGCAGCACTGCGGGATTTGAAATAATCTTACGAGACGATGACGACACGGAATTTGAGGGCTGCACCGGAATCGGAATGTCGCGCTATGAAGGTGCTGACATATCACTCCCCTTTAAAATCGGCTCGCTTCTGCCCCTTTTGGAAAAGAACGGCCGCGCCCCCCTTCGACTCATAGAAAGCAACAAGTGCGTTCTTCTTGCCGACAAGCAAATAAAGCTGACTGACCTTGAATACGATTTGCTTTATGCAATAATGGAAAAGCGAGGAGAATACGTCAGCCGTGAGGAGCTGCTTTCGAGAATTTGGCAAAACAAAACGGATAAAGGAATTCTCAACGTTTACATTCACTATCTGCGCGAAAAGCTTGAAAAAGGCGGGGAGAGAATTATCATTTCCTCACGCAATCTGGGCTACAAAATCAATGAGGTTTTCATTTCGGAGGGCGAAGATGCTTAAAATAATCAGCGGTTCTTTTTATTCGAATGCTTCACTCGCACTGCGAGAGGAAATCAAGGATAAAGTCCTTAACAAAAAACACGCGATTTTAATAGTCCCCGAGCAGCAGACGGTAGCTGCCGAGGGAGAGATGGCAATGCTGCTTTCGGAAAATGCGCCCCTCTTTTTCGAGGTTACTAACTTTACAAGACTTGCAAACTCGGTATTTCGCTCGCTCGGAGGAATAGACAAGGAGTATTGCGACGGAGCAAAAAAGGCACTCATTATGTGGCGCACGCTCACTGAGCTTTCGCCCGCACTTTCCATGACAGACGGAAGACGCGAAATAAATTACGGAATGGTTAAGCGCGCGCTTTCTGCATTAGGTGAAGCGGACAGTCTTACTATAGATGCAAACGCGCTTATGGAGGCAAAAAAAGAGATAGGCGAAAACGACAGACTTTGCAACAAAATAAACGATCTCGCCCTTATAACATCGCTTTATAAAAAGCTTCTTTCGGAGAAATACGCTGACACGGGTGAGGATGTTTCGGAGGCTGTGAAGCGTCTTGCCGATTCTCCCTCTCATTTTTCCGGCACCGCAGTTTTCGTCGAGGGATTCACCTCGTTTACCGAGCCGCAATATGCTCTTATCGGACTTTTGACAGAGAGATGCGACGTCACCGTTTTGCTTGACGTTACAAAATCGAGAGAAGATGCCTTTGAATTTTGCGAGCCCCAAGACACAAGAAAGCGACTTGCCGCTATAGCAAATAAGGCGGGCGTTGAGGCGAAGCTTGTGCGCTACGACGGAAGATTTAACGCGCGCACCGAGCTGACGGTAATACACGACTTGCTTTGGCAAACGTTCGGCAAAATAGATGACCCCGATATGAAGCCTGAGGAAAGCACGTTTATATACGAGGCAGCCTCGCCTTACGAGGCTTGCGACTTTGTCGTTGCCGACATAAAGAAAAAGGTGCTTGCGGGAGCTTCGTTTTCCGATTTTGCAATAGTTGCCGCAAACGCAGATAAATACGTGGGTATACTTGACGTCAGCGCAAAGCGCGCGGGTGTTCCGATATTTGTTTCCGCGAAGTCCGACGTATCTTCATACGAGGCTATAAAGCTCATATATGCGGCACTGCGCTGCGTTACGGGTGATTTTCAGCGTGAAGACGTTATAAGCTACGCTAAATGCGGACTTTCTTCAATATCGCGCGATGATTGCGACAAATTCGAAATGTACGCGCACACCTGGCAGATTAACGGAAAAAGATTTTACGACGGAATTTTGTGGAATATGAATCCCGACGGATATTCAGACACAAGAAAGCCGAAAAACGACGAGCTTCTTTTGGAGCTCAACGAAATAAGAAACAAGCTTATTCTTCCCATAGCTTCGATGAAGGTAAGGCTTGGAGATTCCACCACCGTTCAAGAATACACCAAGGCTCTTTATGAATTTTTGACAGAGATAAATCTTGAAGACGCACTCCTCGAGCGCGCCGAAATTTTAAGAAATCTTGGCGAAGCTGACCTTGCTGAAGAAAACGAAAGACTCTATAAAATCATTTGCAACTCACTCGACACTCTCGTTGAAGCTTCTGGCGCAGAAGAGAGTGACCTCGATGCTTTTATAGCAAGACTTAAAATCGTTTTCGCATCGGCTTCCGTTGCGAAAATACCCTCTTTTTGTGACACGGTTACCGTTGGCTCGGCTGATATCGTGCGTATGTCACGCAAAAAGCACGTATATATGCTCGGTGTTAACAAGGGCGAATTTCCGTCTATAAGCTCCGATGAGGGATACTTCACGGAAAGAGATAAGGCAAAGCTTTTCGAGGCAGGACTTCCTTTTATGCCTACAGACGACGAAAAGAGAGCGAGAGGTCTTTACTCATTCTCGCGCGCCTTTTCTTATGCAAGCGAAAGCATTTCTTTGGTTTACACAAACAAAAATGCCGATTTTTCCGCAACGAAACGAGCAGACGTAATCACAAGAATCCTTGACGTATGCAACGGCGATGTTAAAATACAGAAAATATCCGACGTTCCCGCTTGGGATATGATATATTCAACCGAGGACGCGCTCGAATCAATTGGAAAATTCGACGGTGAGGATTATAACGAGCTTTGCTCGCTGCTACGTGATTTTGGAAAGGAAGACGTTCTTTCCGTTGCCGAGGGAAAGCTTGCAAACGACAACCTTGAGCTATCAAGCAATTCTTTGGACTCAATATACGGCAGAGACCTTATGCTTTCACAGTCAAAAATAGACCTTTACAACACCTGTCCGCTTGCCTATTTTTGCCGATACGACTTGAATCTTTCGGAGGGTGAAAGGGCTGAATTCGACGCAAGAAACATAGGCTCATTCATTCACGCAATTCTTGAAAATTTCTTTATCATTCAATCTGAAAGCGGAGTTCCCCTTTCGGAAATTGGTGAAGAAGTACAAGATGAATTCACAAAAAAAGCCGCCGAAATTTATCTTGACAAGCTCTTTTCGCAAAACGACGTAAAAACCAAGCGAACTACTCTGCTTTTGAACAGACTTGTTACGGCGGCAAAGCCGATTATCACGGGACTTTGCGAGGAATTTTCAAACTCACAGTATCAACCGCGATATTTCGAATTGCGAATAGGCGGAAGGGGTGAAAGGGACCCCGAGCTTCTTACGTTCTGCGACGAAGACGGAAAGCGAACGCTCATAAAAGGAAGCATTGACAGAGTTGACACCTTTAAATGCGACGATAACGTTTACGTAAGAGTTATCGACTACAAGACGGGACAAAAGGACTTTAATCGCAAGGATCTCGAGGAGGGAAAGAATCTTCAGATGTTTCTCTATCTTCGCGCAGTGATTGATACAAAGAACAAAAAGCTGCTTGAGGACATTGGAGTTACAAATGACGGCAGACTTATTCCCGCAGGTGTTTTGTATGTAAAATCAGACCTTGCTGACGTTAAAATTTCACACGCCTCGGCAGATGAAGAGGCTACGGCGGTAAAAAGCAGTCAAAAAAGACAGGGTATGCTCCTCGATGACCCGACGAGCATAAACGCAATGGATATTAATTTCTTGCCGATAAAGATAAACAAAAACGGCTCTTATCACAAGGATAGCATACAGAAGCTTTATTCAGAGGAAGAATGGCAAACGCTCTCGGAGATTGTGGAAAGCTCCGTTAAAAAGGTGACGTCAAAAATGAGAAGCGGCAATATTCATGCCGACCCTATGAGAAAAAAGAACGCTTCTCCTTGCGAATACTGCAAATTCAAGCCGATTTGCAGAAATGCAAAAATCAAGTAACGGCGAATATTATTTTCAAAAACGCACAAAATAGCCATAAAGTAATTTTCAGCGCGAGGTTTGGCTATGACAAGCGAGCAACAAAATTTTCGTCAGTTCGGTATACGCGACAAGATTGGATACCTACTCGGTGATTTAGGCAACGATTTCACTTTTATTCTTTCCTCGTCATTTCTGCTTAAATTCTATACCGACGTTATGAACGTACCTGCGGCAGTCGTCGGAATTATAATGATGATTGCGCGCTTTGTCGACGCTTTCACAGACGTTGCAATGGGAAGAATTTGCGACAAGCGAAAAGCAACAAAAGGCGGCAAATTCAAGCCTTGGATACTGCGTATGTGCGGACCCGTGGCACTTTCTTCATTTCTTATATATCAATCGAGCCTCAAGGATACAAGCCTTAATTTCAAAATAATATGGCTTGCCATAACGTATATTCTTTGGGGCTCGTTTTTTTATACCTCAATAAATATACCCTACGGCTCCATGGCTTCCGCCATATCGCGCGAGCCTGACGACAGACAGTCTCTTTCAACGTTCAGAACTATGGGAAGCACCCTCGCAGGAGTTATAATAGGTGCGGGAATTCCGCTTTTTGCCTATAAAAACGTTGACGGACTTACCATTCTTTCGGGTGGCGCGTTCACGTTTATTGCGGGACTTTTTTCAATTCTTGCTATTATTTCGTATATATTATGCTATTTTTTCACAACAGAAAGAATCGTTCCGCCGCAGCACGTAAAGGGAGATAATCTACCGATAAAAAAGCTCCTTTCAAATCTGCTGTCAAACAAGGCGTTGATATCAATAATAGCTGCGTCGGTTTTGATGCTTCTCGCGCAATTAACTATGCAGTCGATGGCAAACTACGTCTATCCAAATTTTTATAAAAACACAGCGGCGCAATCGGTTTCCACTATAACAATGATGGGCTCAATGCTCGTTGCCGCCGCGATTGCAAAGCCCCTTGCTCGAAAGCTCGGCAAGGCGGAGTTAAGTGCCGCTGCAAATCTTTTGGCGGGCGGCATCAGTCTTCTTCTCTTCTTTATTCGCCAGCAAAACGTTTGGGTTTATACCGCTTGGAACGTTATATCTTGTCTTGGTCTGGGTATTTTTGCTATGGTTTCTTGGGCGCTTATAACCGACGTCATAGTCTACTCTGAAATCAAGAACGGAATACGCGAGGACGGCTCGATATACGCGCTTTACTCTTTTTCAAGAAAGCTAGGGCAAGCGGGTGCGGCAGGCCTTTCGGGAGGACTCCTTTCCTTAATCGGATATTCTCAGGAAAATGCTTTTTCGGAGCCGATATTAAACGGAATATTCAATATTTCCACCCTAATTCCCGCCATCGGATTTATCGGACTTGCGTTTATTCTTTGGTTTTGGTATCCTCTGAAAAAAAGAGCCGTCGATAATAACGTTCAAATCTTGAAGCAAAAGCACGGAAGCGGATTTTGATGAGGAAGGTTTTTCGGTTTTTAAATAGGTTAAATTGAATTTAAAAAAACACGGTTAAAAAACCGTGTTTTTTCTATACATCTTTAGAACTGAATACCATTCATATTATCAAGGATAAACTGAACGAATATATTTACGCCAATCTCGAGTGCGCTCTCGTCAAGCATAAACTTGCCGTTATGAACACCAACGGTGTATCCAAGCTCTTCATTGCGTATGCCAAGCTCGAACATAACTCCGGGTTTAAGATTTGCAAAATAAGCAAAATCCTCGCCGCCCATTCCCTGTCCGCGCGGGAAAATGTTTTCCTCGCCAACGACCTTTGCTGCGGAAATCTTGAATTTTTCCGTCATAATTTCGTTATTCATAACGATAGG
>JAGBUD010000146.1 GCA_017630995.1 Clostridia bacterium | reverse complement strand
CCTTAAGGTTTTCTCCATTTTAATAGGATTTTTTATTCTATCGCCGTTTCCTCGCTCGACGTACCCGTGTACGCCAAACGCTCGTCAGCCGACGATTTCTCCTCTAAAAACGTTCGCCCCGAGGTTCTGTTCTCATTAAGAATTCGCTTAATTTATATTTCTCACTGAATTTTTCAAGATTTTTCCTTGATTTTATTGAATTCTTAATGAGACAGCCCCTTTGCTTTAGGCTTTTTAGCCCACCATATTTTTTGCGTTGTAATAGCAGATATTTTCCACGAGTTGAGCCGCGCTCTCTTCGTCATATTCACCCTTTTCGACAAGGTCCCCGACGTAATCGCAGAGAATTCGACGGAAGAAATCGAAGCGGCAATAGCTTGAGAAGCTACGCGAATCGGTGAGCATTCCGAGGTTATTTCCGAGGCTTGAATACTCGGAGATAATCTTGAGATTGCGGCGAATCCCCTCCACCGTGTCGTTAAACCACCACGCCGCGCCCATTCTGACGCGTCTGAACGCGCCGCTGATACAAGCTATGGAAGAAAGGTTTGCGTCGTTGAGGGTATAAAGAATCGTATTGGGACGCTCGTCGTCACTGATTTTCGAGAGGAATCCAACTACGTTTTGAACCGATGGGGTTTCGCTTATTACGTCAATTCCGCTGTCCGCTCCGCACGCGGCGAAGATTTGCGGATTGACGTTTCTCGTTACCGCGAAATGAAGCTGAACGGTTATATCGCGCTTTGCGTATTCCTTATTCAGCCACACGAGGATAAAGCCGCGAAGGCTCTCCGCTTCTTTTTCGGAAAGCTCCGCTCTTCTTGCGAAAAGCTCGCGAGCCTCGCTTTCATCGGCATAGAATCTTGGAAACGCGTCCATTCCGTGATCTGCCATACGGCAGCCGCGAGAAACGAAGAAATCGAGCCTTGCCGCAAGAGCCAAAAGCAAGTCATCAAGGGAATTTATCTCGGTGTTTGCCGCTGCGGCAAGCTTTTTTATATACTCCTCATCAAAGGTGAAGAGCTTATCGGGGCGGAACGTGGGAGTTACGTTTACGTTTCCGTATTTTTTGTGGTCACAGAGGGGGTCAATCGGGTCGTCGGTAGTTCCGATAAACTCGACGTTAAATCCCTCAAGCATACTTTGAACGCTCATATTTTTGAGCTTTTCGTTTGCCGTTTCGTATATATACTCTGCGGTTTTTGAATTAAGCGGAGTGTCTATACCGAAAATCTGCGAAAGCTCAAGGTGAGTCCAATAATAGAGGGGGTTTCCGATAAGGCTTGGCAGAATTTCGGCATACTTTAAGAACTTATCGAAAAAGCTTGCGCCGCCCGTGATATAATATTCGTCAACACCGCACATACGCATTGCGCGCCACTTATAGTGGTCACCCGCGAGCCAAAGCTCGCCTATATCGGAAAATCTATCGTTTTGCGCGATTTTTTTCTGATCGAGGTGACAGTGATAATCTATGATAGGGAGATTCTTTACTCTTTCGTAAAGAGCTTTTGCGGTGTCACTGTACAGTAAAACATTCCCGTCAAAAAACATAATCAAACTCCCGAATAAGCTGCAAATCCGCAGTCGATGGGAAGAACGACACCCGTGATAGCCGATGCGGACTTATCATCGCAAAGGAAGAGCGTTCCGCCAAGAAGCTCGGAAGCATCAACGAATCTGCCCATAGGCGTTCCGTTCAAAATCTTTGCGCTTCTTGCGGTGGGTGTTCCGTCCTCGTTGAAGAGGAGCTTATAGTTCTGCGCGGAAACGAGGAAGCCGGGTGCTATTGCGTTGCAACGGATTCCCGTGCCCGCAAAGTGAGTTGCGAGCCACTGCGTGAAGTTTGAGATTCCCGCCTTTGCCGCTGAATATGCGGGAATTTTCGTGAGGGGGGTGTAGGCATTCATTGAAGAAACGTTAAGAATACAGCCCGCCTTTTTTGCTACCATATCCTTTGCAAAGGTCTGCGTGGGAAGAAGGGTGCCCTGGAAGTTAAGCTTGAAAACGAAATCCACGCCGTCTGCCTCAAGATCGAAGAACGATTTGCCGCCCGCCTTTGCCTCGTGCTGATACTCGTTATCCGTTGTTGCTCTGGGGTTATTTCCGCCCGCACCGTTTACAAGAATATCGCACTCGCCAAGGTCGGAAATTACTGCTTGGTGAACCGCCTCGAGCGCCTCGGGATCAAGCACGTTTGCCTTATACCCCTCGCAGATATATCCCTCTGCTTTAAGCTCGTTTGCGAGATTCTTAACCGCTTCTTCATTGAGGTCAAGCGCCGCTACCTTTGCGCCCGACTGAGCAAAGGCTCTTGCCATAGCGCCGCAGATAAGTCCGCCCGCACCCGTGACGACGACGACCTTGCCGCTGTAATCTATATTGAGAGGAAGCTGTATCATTTTGTTTTCTCCTTATTTGTTATCGAATTTTTCAAGGCTATCCCATACTCCCAGCATATACATGATACCGAGCGCGCGGTCGTAAAGTCCGTAGCCGGGGCGAACGTTTCCGGGGCCCTCGTCCCACAGATGTCTTCCGTGGTCGGGACGAATGTAGCCCTCGTAGCCGCAATCGTGATATGCCTTGAGTATATCTAAGATACCGGTGTCTCCGTCGCAGTCTCTGTGGCTTGCCTCGGAGAAATCGCCGTTTTCAAAGTGCTTTACGTTACGGATGTGAGCAAACGCGATTCTGTCGCAATGCTTGCGGACGATGTCGGCAACGTTGTTATTAAGATCTGCGCCAAGGCTGCCGGAGCAGAGAGTCAGGCAGTT
>JAGBUD010000145.1 GCA_017630995.1 Clostridia bacterium | reverse complement strand
TTACGTTCCGCTATATTCGTAATTAAAACGCATATCTGCTCGCATGGCAAGATTCCGTCTGCAACGGAATGCTGCAACCGCCACCGGCGGTATCCTGCGTTACTTGTCGTGTCGTCCGACAAGTAGCAGATTCCCGTACTTGCTTGCCGTTCGGGTTCTTGCTCTCTGCTAACCGTTTGGTCTGTGCTTCTCTTTTCGTATATCTCCGAATCGGCAAATTACCGCTTGCGCGGTAACCACCTTAAAATATCAATAGGCACTCCTCGTGGGTGCCTATCTCTTTTTTGGTGCTCCGCACAACCTCGAACCCAGCGTACATATAGCTTCATTTTCTCTTTTTATATTAGATTGCATTTAAACTTCAGTTCGTTTAGATGTCATTTTCCGTACGCTTGGGTATTGCCGCTCGCGGTCTTGTATGTATATTACGTTCCGCTATATTCGTAATTAAAACGCATATCTGCTCGCATGGCAAGATTCCGTCTGCAACGGAATGCTGCAACCGCCACCGGCGGTATCCTGCGTAGCGCGGAGTAGTAAAGCTATCATAGATATTCAGGGAACGTTCTGTTCAGACTCCCTCCCGCGCAGCAGATTCCCGTACTTGCTTGCCGCTCGGGATTTACTTTGCGTATTTCGTGCCGCTTTCTATCTAAAAATACCGATATCTCCTCGCATGGCAAATTACCGCTCGCGCGGTAACCACCTGAAAGTATCAAGCGGGGCGCACGCCACGGTGCCAAATGGTTGACTTTATATGAAAAATATGGTATAATAAACTCACCGATAAATAAGAATTGGTTCGGATTTGTTTTTTATATACATTAAAGCAAAATGCGTGAAAAGATATTGTATTTTTTCTTGGTTTGTGCTACAATAATAGTAACGAATAAAGGAGGTGCTTTCTATGAGTAGTACTGCAATACAAAAAGCTATGGAAAATGCTGAGGCTTCGATAAATATGGAGGGCCTGTATGTTTCCGACTCGTGTAAAGAGCTTTGCGAGAAGCTTTTGAAGAAGGAAATCACCTTTGAGGAATATATGAGGCTCGTAACCGCAGGAGCTTTGGCAAATGGCGTATAGTTTAAATCCGTCCTCGGATAATTGCTATGAGGGAACGACTTGCCTTGTAAATAAGCTTGGTATTCGTGATGAGAAAAAGTTATCCCAAATCGAAGCACAAATTACTTTTGCAAAGGCTGTTATGCTTGAAGAAACTCCGATAGATGATGATTTTGGCTTCGAGCATTTTAAGAAAATTCACGATTTTTTGCTACGCGATTTGTATGAGTGGGCGGGACAGGTACGAACCGTTGATATTTCAAAAAAGAGAACGAAGTTTTTAGACGCCGCATCTATTGAAAGCATCGGCACAAAATGCTTTTCAAAGGTTAAAGAGGGATATTTTGAAGATTTACCCTTTGACGAATTTGTAAAACGCATAGCTGAATTTTATAACGATGTGAACTACATTCACCCCTTCAGAGAAGGAAACGGCAGAACACGGCGAATCTATTTCACGCAGTTAATTAGGCACTACGGTTATGATATTAACTTTGCCGACGTAGATACCGATGAGCTTATGATTGCTACCATTCAGGCATCCTCGGGTGTTATGGATTTTTTAGTCGAATTTTTTGAGAATTCTATAATAATTCCCGATTGACAAACACTTACTTAAACTTTATATGACGCGAGGCGATGCTCATTTTTGCATCGCCTCGTTTTTGGCTTTTCTTAGCCGTAAGGAAGCCTAACTCATAAGGTTAGTTAGGCTTCCTTACGGCTATCTTTTTCTCTTGTTCTATCTTCCACGTCTCAAACTCTCTCTTCGCTTCTTCGGTTTCGAAAAAGGCTACGATATTGGGTGCAAGACACCTTGCGATTTCCTTTATCAAATCGTCGGGAATATCGCACTCTCCGTGCTTGTCCTTTAGTAATTTCTCAATGCGTTTTGCTATGGCCGAAAGCTGCTGTCTAAAGTCGGGTTGAATTCCCGAGGATTTGTCAGAGAGTATCTCTACCATTCTGTTCCATATCCTTTTTTGTGCTTCGCGCCAATTTTTAATCCGCCATTCGCTCCTAATAATACGTAAGTGTAGTTTGTTCGACAAATAATATATTGAAAAGTGTTGACAAAAAGATTAAAAACATATTGAATTTACAATTTAGAGGTGCTATAATTCTCATAACGGCGGATTTGCCGCGAGGAAAGAGAGGGGATTTTTTATGGCGAGGTCGGGAAAAGATAATATTTTTCGCTTCCTAGTTGCGCGCGTGAGCGCCTTATTTGATTTTTCTTCCCTTTCTTTCGTGGAAAACGGCAGAAAAATGACGCTTTTTTCGCTTTCGCTGCCTGCATTTTTGCAAACGTTTTTCAGCTCCCTTATCGGTACGGTCAACACTCTTTTGCTTTCGGGATATGCTGACGATGCGGTTGGCGCCACAACGGCGGCAAATCAGATAATTTCGACCGCCACCCTTATACTCAATATGACCTACATAGGCGCGGCGGTGCTCGTTAGCATTGAATTCGGCAAGGGCAATCGCGAGGGCGCGAAACGCATAACGGGCTGCGCGCTCATTTTGACCTTAATAAGCGGCTGCGTTTTCAGCTTGGCGCTGATTTTTGCCGCGAAGCCCTTGCTCGTGCTTTTAAATCTTGAGGGCGAAGCTCTTCTTTACGGAAAAACCTATCTCGCCATTCGCGGCGGCGCGCTCTTTATCACCGCGCTTAACGCATTCTTTGGCGGTATGCTTATTTGCAACGGCTATACCCTGCACGCATTTATAAAGGGCGTTATCGGAAACGTTGCCAACGTTATACTCGGATACCTTTTCCTTTACGTCGGAATTATCCCCGCACTGACGGGGTCGGCGGCTATCGCGGTTGGCGGTGTTATTGCGGCGGTAATTGAGTTTGCCTTTTCAGCAATCGTTTTTGCCAAGCTGAATTGCCCGATAAAACCCGCGTTTAGCCTCTCGCTCATCAAGGGAATTCTTTACGTGGGCGCACCGGGAAGCGTTTCGGGAATTTCCTACACGCTCGCGCAAGTGATAACAACGGGCTTTATGGGCGGAATCGGCATCGTTGCGCTTAATGCAAAATCCTACGTTGCCTCGATAGTATATTACACCTACCTTTTCAGCTACGGCATCGGAATCGGAACAAAAATACTGATGGGAAGATACGCGGGCAGCGGCGACGTTGAAAAAAGGAAACAGCTCTATCGCACAAGTCTTGTTATGGCGATTTCGGCAAACGTTTTCTTCTCCCTTATCGTGCTGCTGCTCCACAAGCCCCTTATGTCGATATTCACCGAAAGCGCAGAAATACTTGCTATCGTGCCCCTCATATTCCTCGTTGACGTTGCGGTTGAGGGATTCAGAGCCGTAAACCACGTGTCCGAAAGCTCGCTTAATGCAAACAAGGACGTTTTCACCACACTCACCGCTTCCACGGTATCCTGTTGGCTCGGAAGCGTGCTTCTCTCCTACGTTTTGGGAATATGGCTCGGCCTCGGACTTCTCGGCTGCTGGATTGCATTCGCCTTTGACGAGGGAATCAAGGCAATAATCTACGTTATCAGATGGAAAAGCGGCAAATGGCTAAAGTGCAAATAACACATAAATATAGGTCATAATGTTAACTAAACTTTACTTTTTATGAAAAACTCACCTAAAAGAGCTGAATCAAAATTCGATTCAGCTCCTTTTTTATCCTTAAATTTTTATCCTTAAATTTTTATCCTTAAATTTAAAGAAATTTAAAGAAATTTAAAGCGGCGGCGGGCGTTTTTGGTAATTATTAACAAAAACAGCGAGTTATTTTCTACTTGACTTAACGTATTTAACATAATATAATTAAAGTACGGGGTATTCCGTAATACTTTAATCAGGAGGCTTTTATGAAAAAAATCATTACTGTTACGTCACTACTGTTCTGTGCGCTTTTACTCTGCACAGCTTGTTCGAAAAATATGTCTTTCGTAAAGTTCAACGAAAGTCTCAAGGATTTGGAAGATAAAAACGTTACTTTCACGTCTGCAAATGAGATAGAAGAGATTTCGGGCTACGGATTTCTTTCTAACCTCGACGAGATGCTTGTTCTTGAAGATAACAAGGGCAACACCGTTTTTTATAATGCAAAGGAAGAAAAGACCGTTCTTTCCATCAGTACCAAAAAGCTTATCAGCCGCAAGATATTCAAGGTCAGAGATAGCTTCTTCATCGGAGTTGTAGAAGAGACCGCGTCCAATAACTCAAGATACACTACTACGATTTACGACGGCGAGGGTGCGTCCGTTATATCCGAGAGCGGAAATATAACCTTGAGCGATTCGAAAAATTTAAGCTACTCGTTTGACATTTTCGCATTTTGCAATTCGGTTTTCCGCGTTGACGAGAACGGCAAGGCGTCTCTCATTTCCTATAACCCACTCACAGGCAAGCTTCCGAGCTTTGACTACAAAACCGAAAATTATTACTACGTAATAGATGAAAGCGTTACCGTTTACGATTCGGCGCTTAACGAGGTCTATTTCTGGCAGATGCCTTTCACGACGTATAAGATAGTAAACTATTTTCTCCTCGGAAGCGACAACGTTTTGGCTCAATACATAGAGGAACTGCCGGACGATGCAACCGACTACACGTTCATTGGCGAAGAAAACATAAAATACAAGCTCACCTCTACTATTCTTAACGTAAAGCGCGGAACAGAAAAGCAGGTTGACCTTTCATACGTGGTTGCCCTCTCGCTCTTCCACCGCGATAGCGCTGAATACTCATCGGGAATGATAGAGGAGCTTGATGAATCCTTGAAGGATTACGACCTTCGCGACTGTTTCCACAAGGATATAGACACCCTTGCTTACGTTATATCCATCGAGGACAAAAAGCTGCTTGACACCACCAGCGGCTTCAAGCTTGTTTCACTTGATTCAAACGGAAAAATTGATTACCTCATCGCAGGCGAATACGACAGTCTTCCCATTTTGTACACCGAGGGCAAATATATATACTCTACCCACGCGGGCAACACCTACATAATCGATGCAAAGGGCAATAAGCTCAATAAGTTTGATTCATCGCTGGTAAGCACGGAGAAGATGAGCAACTATTACATCCATTACGATGGCAAGATATATGACCACGACCTTAATCTGAAATACGATTTGAACAAAGAGGGAATGACCTTTGTTAAAATGCTTGCAAACAGCGTTTTGCTTCGCGATGCCAACCACACCTATTACGTTTACACGCCAAGCGGAGAGCTTGTGGAGATAAGCGACGTACGTTATAATGTACATACCTCAACTCCGCAGATAGTTGTTCTATACGGCAACGGCTACAAATACATTGTAGTTAACGAATTGGGAACAAAGCTTACAACCACGTCGTCATCGAGCAGCCTCACCTGGATTTACGGCGACGGCAACGACGATTTCAATCTTTATATGGTTTCAAGAGACAATACGAAAACCTACTACAAGGCAGAGAAATAACCGCCGGGGGCTTTAGCGGATTTGATTTAATTGAAAATTTCAAAGCATTCGGCTCAAGGTAATTGACCGATGAGGCTGCGGCAAGCTGCCGCAGCCTTTTATTTTCCCAAAGCGCTCGGAGGAAAACGGGTTATAAAAATTTTGCAGAATAGACTTGTATTTGGCGCGCGGTTATGATAAAATCGGTTTGGGCAGTTGCTTTTAAATAGAAAAACAAGGCTTTATAATTAAATAAAACGGCGCTATTTAACTCAACAAAGAATATTATTAAAAAATTCATTAAGGAAGACGCTACCATGAAAAGATTTTTGAGAAAGCCCGAGATATCGGAGCTTACCCTGCGCGAGAGAATCGGACAGACCGCTTCTCCCATTATGACGAAAATACTTAATCAAAAGAATATTCCCGAATATATGGAGAAAAACCCTTACGGATTTTTCTGGGTTGGCGGAAACGCAAAGCTGCAGTTCGTTAACGTTGCATACGAGGTTGACCCCAAGACCGTTGACAAGGAGTTTTCAAACGCGTTCCGCAAGCTTATGGGCGAGATAAACGCAGGGCTTCGAATCCCCGCTATTCCCGGCATGGACGCGGAAAGAGGAGCAAAGCGAGTTATATGCAACCTCACCGAGCTTACCACCGCAACGGGACTTGCAGCATCTGACGATGAGAGCGTTCTTTTTGAGGCGGGAGCCACAATTGCAAGAGAGGTGCGCTCGTGCGGAGTTCGCTGGATATGGGGACCCGTGGCAGATAATGCGCCCCCGGCAAGCTCGGTTATGCTTGGCAGAACATTCTCAACCGACCCCGACGTTATCACAAAATACGCAGTTGCATACACAAAAGGTATGCAAGGCGAGGGCGTTGCCGCTTCGGTAAAGCATTTCCCCGGTCACGACAGCCTTGACTACCGCGATTCGCACATAGCACCCGTTGCAATTCTTGACAGCTACGACGAATGGTACGAGCGTCAGGGCAGAATTTTCGAGGCGTGCGCAAAGGCGGGCGCGATGTCCATGATGGTTGGACACACGGCATTCCCCGCACTTGACGATTCGACCAACGGCATTGTTAACGTTCCCGCAACCGCTTCAAAGAAGATAATCACGGGAATTTTGCGCGAGAAGTTCGGCTATAACGGAGTTCTCGTTACCGACGCCGTTGAAATGGGCGGAATCTGCGATTACTTTGAAACAAATCTCGATATGTATGCCGCAATATACGAGGCGGGAATCGACATTATCCTCGGCGCAAAGGAAGACAACTTCATCGACATTATCGAAGAAGCCGTGCTTTCGGGCAGAATCAGCGAGGAAACGATAAACACCGCGTGCCAAAGAGTTCTTGATATGAAAGAAAAGCTCGGAATGTTCTCCGAGGACGCGCTTGACTTCCCGAGCGAAGCCGAGGCGGTTGCAAAAACCGTTGAATTTTCAAGGAGAACCGCAAACAAGACTATCTCTTGGGTTCAGAAGAAGAACGACCTCGTTCCCTTGAACAGCGATAAGATAAAAAAGGTCGCCCTCGTTTACGTCGGTTACTCGAAAACCGCGTCAAGCTTCTTTGACCCCGTGATAGAGGAGTTTTGTGCTCGCGGCGCACAGTCCACTCTCTTCACCGAAACCCTCTCCCCCACGGAGCTTTACAAAATCCGCGACGAATACGACCTTGCGCTTTATTTCATTCACCTCGCACCCCACTCCCCCTACGGCACTGCGGGATTCGTTGAGGACCAAGCGATGATGTTCAACTACATCACCAAAATCGACAAGGATAAATCCATCGCGGTGGCAACCGAATCGCCTTACGTTTGGCACGATTGGCTTCCCGGCGCCGCGAATTTCATCAATATTTACGGCTGGGATAACGAGGTTTTGCGCGCGCTGGTGCGCGGAATTTACGGCGAATGTGAATTCCTCGGCAAGTGTCCTATGCCGCTCAATCCCTTGCGTAGAAAGTAAAAACTACCTAATTTGAATAGGGGCTGTCGCATTTAGGGAGAACCGAATAAAAAACGAGTGGAGACACTGTAAAAGGTGCCTCCACTTTTCCTTTGCGCTTTTTTCTTTAATTTTAAGGTCGAAACCTTAAGGTTTTCTCCATTTTAATAGGATTTTTTATTCTATCGCCGTTTCCTCGCTCGACGTACCCTTGTACGCCTATCGCTCGTCAGCCGACGATTTCTCCTCTAAATCCGTTCGCCCCGAGGTTCTGTTC
>JAGBUD010000144.1 GCA_017630995.1 Clostridia bacterium | reverse complement strand
AGCATAGAATGAATCCTTTTTGTACTTGCGGTCCATGGTGATAAGACCCTTGTGGTTCTGTCCGTTCTCTCCGCCCTCTGCTCTCGCGTCAGCACCGAAGTCAAACATGTTCCAAACGTGAGATGCCCATATATACTTTCTCGAATAGAGCTGCTTTATAAGCTCCTCGTGATAGTATGCTTGATATTCCTCGGTGTAGTCGCCCTGCTTGGGATTTGAGGTGTGCCAGTTAAGCGCCTCGCAGCCGTATTCGGAGCAGCCGATCGGAATGGTGGGGTGCATTGCGTGGAATTTATCGAACCAAGGTCCGTTCATTGAGGTCTCGCCGCCGTACCAACCAAAATAATGGTTGTAGGAAACAACGTCGGGAATGAGAAGATAGGGGTCGTCAAGCTTGCACATCGAAACTGCGGCAATCGTGGTGAGTCTTGTCTTGTCCATTTCGTGAACGAGGTCGTTAAGGATTCTGTGGTTTTCAAGAAGATCCTCGCTTGAGCCGCCGATTGAAATTTCATTCGAAAGTCCCCAAACAACGATTGAGGGGTGATTGTAGTTTTGAGAAACAAGCTCTTTCATCTGCGATACGGTGTTCTCGCGTCCGCCTGCCATATGTCTTGAAATGTAGGGGATTTCCGCCCAGATTACAAGTCCGTATTCATCGCAAAGGTCGTAGAAATACTGATCGTGCTGATAGTGTGCAAGTCTTATTGTCGTTGCGCCCATCTCGCATATAAGCTCGATATCCTCCTTGTGATGCTCGGGCAAAAGCGCGTTACCAACGCCCCATCTGTCTTGGTGGCGGGAAACACCGCGCAGAGGATATTCTTTTCCGTTAAGAATAAATCCGTTGTCGGGGTCTATCTTAAAGGAGCGGCAGCCAAATCTCTGCGAAACGCTGTCGATAACGTTTCCGTCCTCAACAATTTCAACCTTGCAGCTGTAAAGGTAAGGGTCGGAAAGTCCGTTCCATAAATGAACGTTCTCTATCGTGGCGGTAGCGGTTGTTTCTTTGCTCTCGATTTTCTTAACCTCGTTTTCTTCCTTATCGTATACGGTGTAAACGAGAGTCTGTCCGTCCTTTTGATTCTTAACGAATGCCTCAACGGTAACGGTGGCGTTCTTACCGTTTATTTCGGGGGTGATTTTAACGCCGGGTGCACCGTAATACTCAAGGTCGAAATGAGTGCTACTTGTGCAGATGATATTCACGTTTCTGTAAAGACCGCCGTAGAAGGTGAAGTCTGCCATCTGGGGATAAACGGTTTCGTTAGGTGAGTTATCAACGGTGATTGCAATCTCGTTATTCTCTGTAAGCTCCTCGGTGATATCAACTCTCCAGGTGGAATAACCGCCGTCGTGGTGAGCGAGCTTTTTGCCGTTTACGTATACGTCGGCAGAGGAGTTTGCTCCGTTGATTTCAAGAAAGTAAAGGTCGTTTTCGGGAAGGTCCGATTTCTTAATCTCCTTAACGTAAAGGCAAGTGCCGCGGAAATAGTCGTTTCCGCCGTCAAATCCGTCCTCCGCATTCCACGTGTGAGGAAGATTTACCAAAGCGCCGTCGCGTCTTTGCACGTCTCTTGTGTCCTTTACGAAAAGCCAGCCCTGATTGATATTCAGTATATTTCTCATATAAAGCTCCTATTAATTTTCAGTATTGCCGTGGCGCTCTGCGAGCTCCGCGTTCATCTTGTTAAGAGTTTTTTTATCAAGGTTGTATATAACTGCAATTCCTATGAACTGAAGCACTGCGCTGAAGAGATAAAGCGCTGCAACGAGCCAGCACATATTGTGCGCGGTCTGTGCGCTCTGTCCGATAGTTCCGTACTTTGCAACGTATCCGAGAGCGCCCATTATAATAAGAACAACGGAGGGACCAATGCCCTGCGCGAGCTTACGGAAGAATGAGTGAAGCGAGTAAACGGTTCCTTCCTCGCGGGTTCCGAATTTCCATTCGTTGTAGTCGATTGCGTCACCCATCATTGCCCAAGAAACGCAGGTGTAAACGCCCATACCGATTCCGTAAATTACAAGAGCGAAAAGGTATATTCCGAGAGCTAAGTTGGTGTTGTCTACGAGAGGGAATATAAGCATAATCAAGCCACCGACAAGGGAAGCGATAGTACCAACAACGGAAGCCTCTTTTTTACCGACCTTCTTAACTATCTTCGATATGAAGGGCATAAAGAGAAACATGGGGAGAAATCCTATCATCTGAACAAGACCCGACATCTTCGCCATATTGAAGTAGGTCGCAAACATAATGGTGTTTGCGGTGGTAGCAGCGTTCATTCCGAGGAACATACCCATAGCCGCAAGGGTTGCGCCAACTGCGGGGCGGTTTCTCATAAAGTTAAAGAATGCCTTGAAAACGTTGAACTTTTGAACCTTTTCGGTTGTCTTAACGGTGCTTTCGTCAACTCTGACGGTGATAGTTTTAAGCATGAACATAAAGCATGCAAATCCAATGATGCCCATTATGATAGCAACCCAGAAAACGCGTTCGCCGAGAAGAATTTCAATCTGATTACCTGTAAGAGGGCTCAAAACCTCCTCGCCAATCTCGTAGAGCTTGCCCGTGAGGGGATTCTTTTGGAAGTTTTCGGGTGTGAAAAGCTCCTCTGCACCCTCGGGAATCTCAATTTTATCAAGGAAGCTTGTGGTTCCGTCGTAGGTAACCTTTTGCCAAATAAGCATGGGAAGAATCATGCTCGGAAGCATATTTCCTATCATCGAGCCGATAGATCTCCAGGTGGAGAGCTGTGCGCGCTCCGCAACGTCCTCTGTAACAACGGAAAGCATAGAGCCGTAAGGTACGTTTGCGATTGTGTAGAATGCGTCCCAAACTATATATCCGAGAATGAAAAGAACTGCCTTCAAAACCACGGGTGCATTGGGGAACGGGAGGAATACTGCCGCGCCGCCAACCAAAAGTCCGCATGCGCCAACGAATATATAGGTCTTGAATTTGCCCATCTTGTATTTTCTTCTGTCATTGTCAATGAGAGAGCCGATGAGCGGGTCGTTGATTGCGTCCCAAATCTGAACGACGAGGAGAAGCGCGGAGAGAAGTCCCGTCTCCATCATCATAAATACAAGCCAGAAAGTTTGAACGGTTGCTTTAAGCGAAAAGCTCATGTTGCAGCCGACGTCGCCTGCTGCGTACGCAATTTTATCGCGTATGCCAAATTTGCGATGCCCGTTGGCATCTAATTTCGGTGCCTTTTTCATTGTCTTAACCTCTTTTTGATTTGATAAAGTCTTACAGACTGTCTATATTATATATTTTTTAGTAAAAAAATATTAGAACAAAATTAATCTAAATTTGCACAATATTCATATTATCAGTAAAAAAGCTGTTGCAAAAAAGATAAAAGCGTGTTATAATGAGTTAGAAAGTAATAGGAATTTAAAAATATCGCAAAATGTAAATTGGACGGTGCCCACCTATGAATTGTGAATATGAATTTCACTTTTTATCCGACGTACTTGAAAAATGCCATATTCACTCGGTGCTGGTCGCAGAGGAGGATACGCTTGCCGATATATTCGAGCCGTATATGAAAACGATTATCGGAGTCGGTCTTAATCTGGATTTGCCGATAAGCAAGGTTCTTGGCAGAATAGAGGAAAAAACGAAATATAAGCTCAATAACGAGATGTATCTTCGCTACATTTTTATAAAGCTTCCGTTTAGAAGCGAAAAAAACGTTCTCGCAGTCGGCCCTTATCTATCTTCTCCAATCACTCAAAATAAAATACTCGAAATGTGCGAGGCGGTGGGATTTGCCCCCGATGCCCAAAGGTTTCTTTTGGAGTATTATCTGTCATTGCCCGTAATTTTGGAAAATGACAGAATGCACGTGATGATAGACACGTTTTGCGAGCGGATTTGGAGCTCCTCGGCCTTTTCCATAGTGGAAATAAACGGAGATATAAATCTGACCGTCGCCCCCGTTGACCAGCTTTTGAGGAGTGACGATTTTAACGAGGCACTCGCAAGCGTTGAGAGTATGGAATTAAGGTATTCCTTTGAAAACGAGCTTATTAATGCGGTTGTCCTCGGTCAGCAGCATAAGGAAAACCTCTTTTCATCGGTTTTTAACGAAAAAATGTTTGAAAAGCGATTGCAGGACCCGTTAAGAAACGCAAAGAATTACTGTATCATAATGAACACGATTTTGCGTAAGGCGGCGGAGCAGGGCGGTGTCCACCCCCTCTATATCGACCGCGCTTCCTCAAAATTCGCCGCCAAGATAGAATTGATAACAGACGTTGGAGTCGTTGCCGATTTTATGGCGGAAATGTTTTCTGCTTACTGCCGTCTTGTTCGCAAGCATTCAACAAATGGGTATTCCACGGTGGTGAAAAAAGCAATTTTGATGATAGATTCGGATATATCAGCCGAGCTTTCGCTCAAATCAATAGCAAATAGGCTTGATATAACGTCGGTCTACCTCGCAACCGTCTTTAAAAAGGAAACGGGCAAAACCGTGACCGAATACGTGCGTGGCAGACGAATTAACCGCGCCGTGCAGCTCCTTAATACAACCAATCTTCAAATTCAAACGGTTGCAATGCACTGCGGAATTATGGACGTGCAGTATTTTTCAAGGATATTTAAAAAGGAAATCGGCAAAACACCAAAGGAGTATAGAAACGCGGTGCGCCGAGAATCCACGTAAATAAAATTCACCCTTATTAAGAGAGGAGATAAACTGAAATGAAAATGACGTTCCGTTGGTACGGAGAGGGAAACGACAAAATTAAGCTGTCGGACATAAAGCAGATTCCGGGTGTCGACGGCATTGTTTGGGCGCTTCACCATAAGATGCCCGGCGAGGTTTGGGAGGAAAGCGAGATTGCCGAGGTCAAGCGTCAGCTTGACGAGTACGGCTTCAATATGGACGTCGT
>JAGBUD010000143.1 GCA_017630995.1 Clostridia bacterium | reverse complement strand
GGGTCAGTTTGCGGTGCGCGGAGGTATTATTGATATATGGACCTCGGCAAAGGAAACCCCTATGCGTGTCGAGTTTTTTGGCGATGAGGTCGATAGAATTTCTGTTTTTGATATAGAATCGCAGCGCTCCGTTGCGGAGGGCGGCACGCTTAAGATTTTGCCTGCGCTCGAGGTTGTTATAACCAAGGAGTCAAGCGCAAAGATTTCTCACGAAATAGAAAAGCTCATTGCAAACGCAAAGGACGACCTTTCGCGCGAGAAGCTCGCGTTTGAAAAAAGCTATCTTGATGCGGGAATCACACTCCCCTCAAGAGATAAATATTTTTCGCTCATATACAGCCAAAAGGAAAACCTCTTTACCTATGCTGCGGCAGCCGCAGAAAATGCGGGTAAGAGATGTGTGGCATATAGTCTTGGAACTAACGAGGTAAGAGAATCTGCCGAGAAAAAGGAAGCGGTGCTTCGCTCCTCTGTCGAATCTCTCGTTGAGCGCGGACTTGCAACAAGTCGCACCGCAGATACCTCTATGCCCTTGTCGGCGCTCGATAAGGCGCTTTCGGAGTTTGTCAGAATTGACGTGAATTCCTTTGCGGGCGGACTTGGCAATTCGAAGCTTGGCGGTCTTTTCGGTTTCCGTTGCCGCCGCACTGTTGCGTACGGTGGCTCTCCGTCGTTGCTTTTTGAGGATTTGCGCGCTTTTCGAAAGGGGCTTTATCGCGTTTTGGTTTTATCTGAAACCAAGCAGGGTGCTGATTCGCTTATTGCCTCACTTGCGGGCGAGGACATATTTGCCGAGGCGGTTTACGATATCGAGAATTTTGACGTCGGAGCGGCAGAGGGCGGAAGAATTTTCGTCGGAGTCGGCAGTGGTGAGGGCTTTGACCTCATTTCGCCCAAAATAGCGGTCCTTTCCATGCAAGTGCCCGAGGGCCACGCAACGATGAAAGCAAGACGCGACAAGCGTCTTTTAAAGAAAATAGGAGGCGCGGGCGAGCGCCTTATGAGCCATGCCGATCTTTCCGTGGGCGATTACGTTGTTCACGCAAACTACGGTATCGGTCTTTTTGAGGGAATACAAAGCGTAACCGTTGACGGTGTTACGCGAGATTATATAACCATTCGTTACGCGGGAACGGATAAGCTCTTCGTTCCGTGTGACAGAATTGAGCTTATAGGTAAATATATAGGTAGAAAAGACGACACGGGTGCCGTCAAGCTCTCTAAAATGGGCGGCGGCGATTGGAATCGCGCAAAGACCCGCGCAAAATCTGCCGCCAAGGATATTGCAAAGGATTTGATAAGGCTTTATGCCGAAAGGCAGAGAAAGCCCGGATTTGCATTCCCCGAGGACTCCGATCTTGAGGACGAATTCGCGGCATCGTTTGAATACGTCGAAACCGATTCCCAGCTCGTTGCAATAGAGGAAATAAAGCGTGATATGATGCGCCCCGTTCCTATGAACAGACTCCTCTGCGGTGACGTTGGATTCGGAAAAACGGAGGTTGCGCTTCGCGCCGCATTCAAGGCAATAATGGGTGGCAAGCAGGTTGCTATACTTGTTCCCACAACGATTTTGGCGCTTCAGCATTATCAAACCGCACTTTCAAGAATGCGCGGATATCCCGTTACCGTCGAGATGATATCCAGGTTTAGAAAGCCCAAGGAGCAGGAGGCAATACTTCGCAAAACAAAGCGCGGCGAGATAGATATTCTGATAGGAACTCACAAGCTTATATCGAAAAAGGTTGAGTTCCGCGACCTCGGACTTTTGATAATAGACGAGGAGCAGAGATTTGGCGTTGCTCAAAAGGAAAAGCTAAAGGAAATGTCAAGTAACGTTGACGTTTTGACGCTGACCGCAACCCCTATTCCCAGAACCTTGAATATGGCGATGAACGGCATTTCCGATATGTCGATTCTTGACGAAGCTCCGGGTGAGCGCCATCCAGTTCAAACCTATGTTCTCGAATATGACGAGGGCATAATTTTCGATGCAATAAGAAAAGAGCTTATGCGATCAGGTCAGGTGCTTTATCTTTATAACAAAATCAGCGACATTGTTTTTGTTGCCGATAAAATAATGAAAGCAATTCCCGAGGCTCGCGTTGCCGTTGCTCACGGTGCAATGGAAAAGGACGAGCTTGAGGATATATGGCAAACCCTCGTGCGCGGAGAAATAGACGTTCTCGTTTGCACAACGATTATTGAAACGGGTATTGACCTGCCGAGCGCAAACACGCTCATAATCGAAAATGCGGATAGAATGGGTCTGTCCCAGCTTCATCAGATAAGAGGTAGAGTAGGAAGAAGCGAGCGCGTTGCGTATGCCTATTTCACCTTCCGTCCCGGTAAAGCGCTCTCCGAAATTGCAGAGAAGCGACTCAACGCAATAAGGGAGTTTGCTTCATTCGGTGCGGGATTTAAGATTGCGCTTCGTGACCTTGAAATCAGAGGTGCGGGCAATCTTCTCGGCGCGGAGCAGCACGGATATATAGAGAGCGTCGGCTACGATTTGTACGTAAGGCTTCTCTCGGAGGCAGTTCTTGAGGAAAGCGGAAGAGTCGAGGAGAAAAAGACGGAATCCACGGTAGATATCAAGGTTTCCGCAAACATTCCCGAAAAATATATTTCCGTAAGCTCGCAGAGAATGGAAATGTATAAAAAGATATCTCTCATCAGAGATGAGGAGGATATGCAGGATATACTCGACGAATTTATAGACAGATTCGGAGAACCGCCCAAGGAGGTTATCGCTCTCCTAAAAATATCCCTCATACGTGCGCTATGCTCCGAGAATGCAATCGAGCGCGTGGAGGTAAAGGACGTAAACGTTTTGTTCCATTCCCAAAAGCCCTCGCTTGACGTTTGGTCGGAGGTTTTTGGTGAATATAGCGGACTTTCGTTCAGAAGCACGGCGGCGGGTCCCGTTGTGGTATACCGTCTTGCAAGGGGTCAAAACGAAACCGACGCGGCGCTTGATATTCTCT
>JAGBUD010000142.1 GCA_017630995.1 Clostridia bacterium | reverse complement strand
AGAACATACCCTTCTTCATCTCACCGCCGTACCAAGTGTTAAGGATAACCTGCTCGCGAGAGGTGAGGTTGAAGAGAACAGCGGTCTCGGAGTTGAGTCCAAGCTCCTTGTAGTTCTCAACCTTTGCCTTAGATGCGTTGTAAACAACGAAATCGGGTGTGAAGTTTTCAAGCTCTTCAGCGGTAGGTGTGATAAACATATTCTTTACGAAGTGTGCCTGCCATGCAACCTCCATAACGAAGCGGATTGCCATACGGGAATCCTTGTTGGTGCCGCAGAAAAGGTCCATAACGTAAAGCTTCTTGCCTGAAAGCTGATCCATAGCGAGCTTCTTGCATGCGTTCCATGCTTCAACGGAAGCGGGCTTGTTGTCGTTCTTGTACGCGTCAGTGGTCCACCAAACAGTATCCTTTGAGGTGTCGTCCATAACGATGAACTTATCCTTGGGGGAACGTCCTGTGTAGATACCGGTCATAACGTTAACTGCGCCAAGCTCGGTTTCCTGACCCTTTTCAAAGCCTTCGAGAGAGGGATCTGTCTCTGCCTTAAAAAGCTCCTCGTAAGAAGGGTTGTGCACTACCTCGGTAGTGGAGGAAATTCCGTAAATGCTCAAGTCGAGATTTTTCATAGTTTTTTCTCCATTTATATTTTATTTTTTATTATTCTATGAAGTTGGCTTAAAGATTGCCAATTTTTCACCGATAGCATTATAACACAAACATTTTGGAATTTCAATAGCCCTTTATAAAAATATATATAAAATTCACATTTGCCGTCGTTTTTTATCGAATAGGGCGAGCATTTTTCTTATTTTTCTTGACCTTTCAAAAAAGTTTTGTTATAATAGTTGCATACGAAACTGTTGCATATGCAACTAATTTGTTTTTCGAGGTGCGATATGGCAAAATTTATGAAGATTTTAAATAATATAAGCCGCTCGCAAGCTCTTTTCAGACGCCATAGGGTTTCGGCTGACGACCTTCAGAGCGGGCATTACGCCTTTGCCCTTGCGATATGTCGGGAGCCGGGGCGCTCGCAAGAGGAGCTGGCGCGTGAGCTTTGCATTAACAAGAGCACGGTTACGAGAAATCTCAACGTGCTTGAAGAAAACGGCTACGTTGAGAAACGAACGCTTTCAACCGACAAGCGACAGTTTGCGGTTTATCCCACCGAAAAGCTGACCGTCGTGCTGCCCGAAATCAAGGCGGCTTCTCTCGAATGGATGGAGCTGCTTTCGGAGGGAATTTCGGAGGAGGAGCTTGAAGTTTTCAATTCGGTTCTTCTTCGAATGGAGAGCCGAGCAAGAGAAATAACCGAAAGGCAAGATAATTCCAAATGAAGTGGATTTTCAGATACTTGAGCGTTCTGCGCGCGAGGATAGCAGTTGGAACGTTCATAAAGATAATAGGAACGGTGGCGGAGCTTATCATACCGTTTCTGCTCACCCATATCCTCGAAAACGTTATAGCGACAAACGACGTGCGCCTTATACTTTTCTACGGTGCGCTTATGGCGCTATGCGCCTTGGTTGCGTGCTTTGGAAACATTATCGCAAACAGAATGGCGGCAAAAACAACAATGCACTTTTCAGAGAGAATGAGAAAGGAGCTTTTCTCAAAGACTCTGCGCCTTTCCGCAAGGAACACGGACAAGTTCACTATTCCCTCCCTCGAATCAAGAATCACATCGGACACATACAACGTGCAAAATTTCATAGGAATGATGCAGAGAATGGGAATCCGCGCGCCGATTCTTTTGCTTGGCGGCACAATCATCACGATGATTATGGACAGACGCCTTGCGCTCGTTATGCTTGCAACGCTTCCGCTTATATTCGGAGTTGTTTACGGAATCTCGCGTCTTGGCGTTCCGCTTTACACGAGAGTTCAGGGCGCAGCTGACGGAATGGTTAGAGTTGTGCGTGAGGACGCGCAGGGAATACGCGTTATAAAGGCGCTCTCAAAGATTGACTACGAAAACAGCCGCTACGACACAGCAAACCGCAACCTCAAGAAAAACGAAACCCGCGCAGGAGTTATAATGGGTGTTGTCAACCCCGTTATGACTTTGCTTATGAATATGGGAATCGTTGCGGTAGTGGGATTCAGCGCGTACTTCGTTGCAAACGAGCTATCCTCGGCGGCAACCGTTATCGCGTTTATGCAGTATTTCACGCTTATTTCGATGGCGATGATGTCGCTTTCGAGAATGTTCGTTATGTATACGAAATGTGCGGCGTCGGCAAGGAGAATTTCTGCGGTTATGGAATGTGAAAACGAGCTTTGCAAGGTTGATGACGACGGACTCGGCAATCCCGAATATCACGTTTCGTTTGAGAACGTTTCATTTTCATATCTCGGAAAGAAAAGCAACGTCAAGAATATTTCCTTCTCTCTCAAAAAGGGAGAAAGCCTTGGAATTATAGGAGCAACGGGAAGTGGAAAATCAACCCTATTGCGACTGCTTATGCGTTTATACGACACCGACGCGGGCAGAGTCCGCATAAACGGCAAAGACGTGCGCTCTTATACCACCGATGAGCTGACCGCGATGTTCGGTATTGTTTTTCAAAACGACTTTCTTTATGCCGACACGATAGAGGAAAACAGACGCTTCGGGCGAGAGATTTCGAGTGAGAAAATAACCGAGGCGGCAAGAATCGCGCAAGCACACGATTTCATATCCGCATTTTCAGACGGATATTCCCACGCGGTTTCTGCGGGAGGAACAAACCTTTCGGGAGGACAAAGACAAAGAGTGCTTATCTCGCGAGCTATTGCGGGAAAACCCGAAATACTTATCCTCGACGACTCCTCGTCGGCACTTGACTACAAAACTGACGCGAATTTGCGCCTTGCCCTTTCAAAAGCTCTACCCAATTCCACCGTTATAACCGTGGCACAGAGAGTAAGCTCGGTTAAGGGATGCGACCTCATACTCGTTATCGACGAGGGCGAGATAATCGGCTGTGGAAAGCACGACGAGCTTATGGAAAGCTGCACCGAATACAGAGAAATCAGCGATTCGCAGATGGGAGGTGCTTTCCTTGACTGATAACACCGCAAGAAAAACAAGCAAGCGCGGCATATTCTTTAGGCTTGCAAAATACGTTTTACACGAATGGCCGCTATTCGTTATCGCGCTTTTAATGACTCTCGGAGCAAATCAGCTGGCACTCCTAGGCCCCAAATATTCGGGCGCGGCAATAGACGCAATCGAGCTTAAAGGCGGAGTCGATTTTCAAGCGGTTTTTGAAAACGTGGGATATATGATTATGTGCTACGTCGTTTCGGCGGCACTCTCCTACGTGCTTTCGGTAATTATGATAAACTTGAGCCAAAGAATTACCTACAGAATGAGAAAGCAGGTTTTCGAAAAGCTCACCTCGCTGCCCGTTAATTATTTCGATACTCACGCAACGGGCGACATCATAAGCCACCTTTCATACGACATTGACACAATCAACAGCACCCTCTCGCACGACCTCATTCAAGTTATGACAAGCATTTACACGGTTGTCGGCTCTCTTATATTTATGTGGAAGATTTCAAAGCCGATGATACTTATATTCGCCATAACGGTGCCCGCCTCTATTCTCTTCACGCGCTATCGCTCAAGGGTTGCGCGCCCGCTTTTTAGAAAGAGAGCGAAGAAATACGGTGAGCTGAACGGATTTGCGGAGGAAATGCTGACAGGCTCGCGCACCATTTCCGCATACGGACGCGAGGAAGTTATATCGGGACGCTTCAACAAAATCAACGGCGAAGCGATGGGCGCATACTATAGCGCGGAATACCAAAGCGCAATGCTCTTCCCTACCATTAACCTTATAAACAATATCTCGCTTACAATGGTTGCGATTATGGGCGGAATACTCTTTATGTATTCTCAAAACGGCACGGTGCTTGCCGAGTCGGCATTCTACATCACCCTTGGCGGCGTTGCCCAATTCGTTCAGTATTCGAGGAAATTTGCCGGCCCGATAAACGAGTTTTCAAACATTCTTCACGAATTCCAATCCGCATTTTCGGCGGCGGAGCGAGTTTTTGCAATTCTCGACGAGCAGCCCGAAAAGCTCGACGCACCGAACGCGGCAAAGCTTACAGAGGTTTCGGGCGACGTTCAGCTAAATGACGTTACCTTTGGCTACACCCCCGACAGAACGATACTCAAAAACGTTACCGTTCATGCCAAAAAGGGACAGACAGTTGCCATAGTAGGCCCCACGGGCGCAGGAAAAACCACGATAATCAATCTTCTTATGCGCTTTTACGACGCACAAAGCGGCGAAATACTCATAGACGGAATACCCGCAACCGAGATAAAGAGAGCCGATTTGCGCCACGCATTTACAATGGTGCTCCAGGAAACCTGGCTTTTCTGCGGCACGATATACGATAATATAGTCTACGGCAGAGAAAACGCAACTCCCGAGGAGGTTTACGAGGCGGCAAGGTCGGCAAAAATCGCCTCGTTCATCGAGAGCCTGCCGGACGGATACGACACCGTGCTTTCCGACGACGGAGTCAATATCTCAAAGGGACAAAAGCAGCTAATAACCATAGCGCGCGCATTCCTCTCGAAAGCTCCGATACTCATTTTGGACGAAGCAACCTCAAACGTTGACTCGCGCACCGAAATCCAAATACAAACCGCGATGAACGAGCTTATGAAAAACAAAACCTGCTTCATCATCGCGCACAGACTTTCCACCATTAAAAACGCAGACGTTATCCTCGTCGTTAAGGACGGAAGAATTATCGAAAAGGGTAATCACGACGAGCTGATACGCGAGGGCGGATTTTATTATTCGCTTTATCATTCGCAGTTTAAGTAAGACCTTTTAATAAAAAAACAAGGCGATGACGCACAAGCGTCATCGCCAATTTCTTTGCCTTTTTATTTGTTTTTGTATACTTTTATTTACAAACACCCGTTAAATCGATTCAAAAACGAATCTAAACGTGTTACCGCCCTCTTTTGAAATCTCATACTTTTCCGCAAGGCGAGGGCCGCACGAATAGGAGCCGACGCCGCGCATCGCAACGTCAACGCAAACGTTTACAAAGTCATTTTCGGGGAGCATAAAATTATGCGTCACATTGCAAAGCTGCTCCGTTGTGTAAGGGTTGTACGAGAAAGAAAAGGGTGCGTCCGCTGTCAGCTCAAAGAGTCCGTTTGCTCTCAAATAGCGAGTGGCGAAATGGCTGCCCGACTCTTGCGGACGTATATATCCCTTGCAGTAGTTTTCCTCGGCAACGCTTTCGTAACAACCGTATTCTGCCGCGATATGCTTATCGACGTAGCTCTCGCTCGGACCGTAGCCAACGTAGGAAAACGCAGAATACCTTTTGTCCACCGCAAACTCCACACCGAAGCGAGGAAAGCTTTGCGCGTATTCGTCGAGCTTATAGGAAAGAGAAACTGCAAGCTCGGAGCCGCGCACCGCGTATTCAAGCTTAAACTCCAATATAGGCATAATGCAACTTGCCGCTATAACTCCCTCGAATTTATATCCATAGTCAAGCTTCTCGCAAGAGAAAACGTGCACCTTACATTCATCGAGGCGAAGCGTCTTGTTCCAAAGTGAAAGAAGATGTCTGTCGTTATCGGTGTACCTTGTGAAATTTATATGCATAGGCGAGGCAAGAACCTCTTTTTTGTCAACTTTTATTGACAAAAGTGCGCCTGTATGCTCATCGGCAAGAATTTCTATTTTTTGACACGGGTGGGTGTCACCACGTGGAATTTCGATATTTTTCTCCTCTGACGCTATCTTTTTGCCGTAAACCGCCTTCATCTCCAAGGCGCCCGACTTAACCTTTCTATCAGGTGTTAGGAGACCGTCAACGCAGAAGTTTCCATCATGCTCTATTTCTCCAAAATCGCCGCCGTAAAGATATCCCTTTTCGGTTTTGATTGCGTGGTCCGCCCATTCCCAAACGAATCCGCCCATAAGCTGCTCGTTCTTATAAATCAAGTCCCAATAATCTGCAATATCTCCGCAAGAATTTCCCATCGCGTGAGTATACTCGCAAAGAACGAACGGACGGGTTTCCTCACGGTTATTCAAAACGCGATCGCATATCACCTCAACGGAGGGATACATCATACTGACCATATCCACCATATCGGTATAATAATAGTCACGCGCGTTTTGCAGACCCTCGTAGTGAACAGGTCTTGTCGGATCCTTTTCCTTTATATACCTTGCACCGTCGAAGAACGCCTTTCCGAACGAGCTTTCATTTCCAAGTGACCAAATAATGACCGAGGCGCGATTTTTATCTCTTTCGACAAGCGCTGCGTGTCTATCGGTTATACCCTGCGCAAAAAACTCGTTTTCGGCATATTCGCGCCAAAGCTCCTCGCTGAACTCTTTTCTGCGGTATGCCGCGCCGTGCATTTCAAGGTCAGCCTCGTCCATAACGGATATTCCTAGTTTATCACAAAGAAGATAAAACTCGGGGCGATTAGGATAATGCGACGTTCTTACAGCATTAACGTTAAGCTCTTTCATAAGGGTAAGGTCGGTAACCATATTTTCAAGGCTGACGGTTGCGCCCGTGTCGGGACTGAAGTCGTGGCGGTTAACACCCTTGAGCTTTATAGCCTCACCGTTTACGCGGAACACCTTGCCGTCTATCTTAACCTCGCGAAATCCTATCTCTTCCAGAATTTTCTCACCGTTAGCGAAGATGTAAAGAGGATAAAGATTAGGCGTTTCTGCAAACCAACGGTTTACATTCTTGACAAAAAACGTTACACGCTCCCCGCCTTTAGCCATTTTTTCTTCACCCATAAAGACGCAGCGAGCATCAACGGAGCTGTGGTTTATAAACGTCAAATTTGCGCCAAAATCCACAAGCTCGGTTTCAATTTTATAGTCCGATATATGCTCCTCGGGGCGAGCGAGGATATACACGTTTCTGAATATTCCCGAAAATCTGAATTTATCCTGACACTCAAGATAAGTTGAAACGCACCATTTGAGAACGTGAACGTCAACCGTATTTTCTCCGTCAACAAGAAGCTCCGTTACGTCAAATTCGCTCGTTGCGTGGGAGATTTGGGAATACCCCTTAAAGACACCGTTCACGTAGAGATAAAACGCAGAGTCAACGCCCTCGAAATTAAGGTAATACTTCTCGCCCGCGGTCTTTTTCAAATCGAATTTGCGGCGGTAATGCCACGATGGATTATCGTGCGGTATATGCGGAAGCATAACGGGAAATGGATAACGCGCGTTTAGATACTGTATTTTATCGTACCCGTGCAGCTGCACGCAAGAGGGAACGGGAATTTCCTCAAAAAGCTCGTCCGAACGCAAAAATCATCAACGTGCGCGAGAGCTTTTATCTGCCAAGTGCCGTCAAGGGAAATAAAGCGCGAGCTTGACGTGCGATCTTGAATTCCGTAAATTCTTTTAATTTCATCATTTTCGCCAAACGGAATATAATAGCTTCTGTGCGGCTCCGTTCCGATTCGGTCAAATCTTTCATATTCTTTCATAAAAATCTCCTAACCCGCATAATACGGAAAATATAGCGCGTGAATTTAACGACTCAATTATACAGTGATAAAAAAGCGTTGTCAATATGCAGCGAAAAATATGCAACGAAAAAGTGAGTTTTGTAAAATGTGTAAAGTTAACGAGGGTAATTTGCGCTATTTTTCACAGCTCGGCCCCAAAATTTTCAGTAGAATATACAAAAACGATTAAAACTATGAATAAATATTCATTTTTATGCAATATATGCAGTTTTGTGTTTTAGAATCAAAGACAGAAAGCACAATAAATTTGCCTCTGATACACAAAAGAGAAAGGAAGCTATATTTTTCAAAAATCGGGCAAATTTCATTTTGGATTTTTTAAGGTTGCCATATTAATTATATTATTTATATTATTTAGAAAGCCTTTGAAAAACGCTGCAAAATCCGCAAAATCCGAGTTTTTTATTCTTCCTTTTATTATATATAGGTTTCCACAAAGCGCGGACATCTGTTTTTATT
>JAGBUD010000141.1 GCA_017630995.1 Clostridia bacterium | reverse complement strand
TTTTCATTTTCGCATAAAATTAAATTAATATAGGTTATTATATAACGAAGTGTATTGACAAACGGATTTCTTTAATGTTATAATATAATAAATCAAAGAAAAAACTCAATAAAATCAAGGAAAGAGGATTGTTTTATGGCAGCAAAGGTCGTGTCCTTCTCCAATCAAAAGGGTGGAGTCGGAAAGACAACCTCTTGCGTAAATATTGCGGCTCAAATTGCAAATAAGGGCAAAAAGGTTCTTATGATCGATATGGATCCGCAGGGAAACGCAACGAGCGGTCTTGGTATATCAAAATCTAAAATCAAAAACTCCGTTTATGACGTAATAATCGGTCATTGCGACGCAAAAGACGCAATAATTAAAACCAGATTCAAGAATTTATCTGTTATCGCCGCGACAATCGACCTTGCGGGAGCAGAGCTTGAGCTTCACGAGCTCGACGAGCTTGATGAAAACTCCAATTTCACAAAAATTGCGCTCGAATCTGTCAAGGATTCTTATGATTATATATTCATTGACTGTCCGCCGTCGCTTGGCATGCTTACAATCAAGGCCCTTTCGGTTTCGGACGGTATTGTTATCCCTATGCAGTGCGAATTTTATTCTCTTGAGGGTATGTCGCAGCTTCTTAATACGGTTAAAAAGATTCGTCAGCTTTATAACCCCACGCTTCAAATCGTCGGTATTCTTCTCACTATGTATAACGGCAGATTGACGCTTACAAATCAGGTTGTTGCAGAGCTGAAAAAATATTACTCCGAGCTTTTATTTAAGGTTCCCATCTCGCGCACGGTTCGTCTTTCGGAAGCCCCGGGCTATGGCGAGCCTATCTGCTATCACGACCCATACGGCAAGGGTTCTCTTGAATATGCGGCAGTTTCCAAGGAATTGATGCTTCGAATTTAAACCTATCAAACGTCAATTCGCCGCTCGAAATTCTCTAAATTCGAACCGTTTTTATCACATTTGTGCGGTTGGTTAATGGAGATTTTCTTGCGGTGTGCGCTTTGCAGAAACTCAAGATTTTACCTTAATCTAACGTTTTTAAATCCATCGTTTTCGATTGATTATCTTAAGCTTTCAGTTATCTTAAATCTTTCGCTTTCAAATCAAATCTTTATTTCGGAGGTTTTTATAATGCCTAAAAAGAAGAATAGCGGCCTTGGCAGAGGTCTTGATGCAATATTTCTCGAAAATACTATAGATAATTCCTCAAAGGGAGAAAATGCCGTCACAATGCTTTCGCTCTCGCAAATCGATCCCAAAAGCGATCAGCCGAGAAAGAGCTTTGACAAGGAGGCGCTTGAGGAGCTTGCGTCCTCTATAGCCGAAAACGGTCTTTTGCAGCCCATTATCGTTCGTGAATATCTTGGCGGACGATATCAGATTATAGCGGGCGAGCGCAGATTCCGCGCGTCAAAAATTGCAGGTCTTGAAGAAATACCCGTTATGGTAGTCGATAAAGACGACAGAAAAGCGGCAGAAATAGCGCTTATTGAAAATATCCAGCGCGAAGACCTCAACCCTATAGAAGAAGCAATGGCATTTAAGTCATTAATGGAAGAATACGGATTGACCCAAGAAGAGCTTTCCGCAACAGTTGGAAAAAGCCGCAGCGCAATCGCAAACTCCGTAAGACTTGCGGAGCTTCCCGCGCCTATTCTTGAAATGGTTGCAAACGGTGAGCTTTCAGCGGGTCACGGAAGAACGCTTCTCGGCGTTAAGCTTCTCGATAATATGATTCTTCTTGCAAAGAAAACCGTTGAGCTTGACCTCTCCGTTCGTCAGCTTGAGGAAGAAGTTAAGCGCATAAACAAGCCCGTTGTTCAAAAGGAAGAAAAAGAGGAAGAAGCCGTTTACGTTGACTACTTCAGAGAAATGGAAGTCAGAATACAGAGCCACCTCGGAAGAAAAACGCTTATAAACGGAAAGGGAAGAAAGAAATCCATAACACTTTTCTACGAGGATAACGACGATTTGAACGAGCTGCTCAAAACCATATGCGGCGAGGAATTCTTGAACGAATTTAACTAATCGAAATAAATACAAAAATCTCACGGCTACAGTGCAATTTGTCACTTAATGACCAAACGCGCTACCCGTGAGATTTTTTCTTTGCTTTTTTATTATAAAATAATGCTAAATTTAAATATATTTTAAACTTTTAGCGTGCATTATTGCTTTCATAATAAATTTAAAGTATAATAACAATATAACTCATGGGTGAGGTGAAATATGTCTTTTATTGATATTCTTCTGCTCAATGCGAAAGATTATTTCGACACGGTGTTCGACGTCTACATAAACATAATAATCTTCGCAATAGCACTTGCAATTTGCGCGTCTGCATTCGTTATAAATCATCATAAAACGTACACGGTAAGAATTATACGTCAGCTTTTGCGTCGCGGCGGCACGGGAGAAGAAGAAAATGCTTTAACCCTCGCACAGCTTCGCCTTTCGGAATCAAAGTCGCTCAAGCGCGCTCTCGCGCGTGACGGTCAGCTCACCGATATCGTAAAAAGAGTCGGAGAAAAAACCTTGTCTTACGAGGAATACGTTGCACTTCAAAAGCAGAAAAAAACCGAAAAGGAAACCATAGATTTTGAATCGGCAAGATTTTATATTCCCGAAGCTTCTCTTGAGCGGGCGCAACGAATTGAGCAAAGAGAAAACCCCTCCATTCCGCGAACAATTCTTCTTTGCGTTTTGATAATTACTCTTTCGGTTTGCCTCGCTTGCGTTATGCCCGAAATACTTTCGTTCATCAGCAATAATATCTCATTTGAATAAAGCTAAATGAAAAAGGCTCCCTCGTAAAGAGGGAGCCTTTTTAATAGTTAGGCTAAATAATTATTGATGAAAAACCTAATTAAAATTATCTTATAAAGCTGCGGCGCAAAGGGAAAAGCTTTTTCCGTTTGCACTCACAAAAACGAGCGGCATAACAAGCGCGTTTTCGAGAATTTCAGACGTTCTTTCAAGAGCGCCGATTCCCGTTCCGTCCGCTTTAACAAGAGATTCGAGAAGCGTCCATTTTTCAATAAAGTCATCCCCCGTCAAAACCGCTTCTGCGCGTCTTTCGCATTCTGCGTCGCACGGGGTGATTTTTCCGCTCTCGGATATGTAGAAAAATCCTATATTTTCGCAGAAAACGTTACACGCGGTGGCATATTTATCGGCAAAGAGGGGAGTGCCGATGATTTTTGAAATCAATGAGCCAACCCTCGCGCTGACACCCGTGTCACGCGATTGAATATCAATTCCCACGCGTTTTTCGTCGGAAATGATAAGCGCAATCATATTCTCGTCATGCGAAATATTAAAATCAATGCTTGAACCGACAAACTGCGGTCTGCCGCAATTATTTAACACGGTATCGGGCATATCGCCGCCAAAGCATTCAAAATATGCAAATTCAAGCAAGAAACGGGCATATGCGCGCTGTTTTTGTAGCTTTTCGTTTTTAGTTTCTTTTACACTTTCGGGAAGGGCTGAAAGCGATAGATTTATTGCATCTGCCCCTCCTATGTCGAGAACGTATATCTTTATCATACTTCCATAATGACCGCAAGTATCATCGGCTTTCGCTTTGTTTCTTTATAGATATATTTACCAACTTCCTCGCGCAGAGAATTTTTAAGCTGTGCGAAGTCGCAGTTTTTCTTGGTTATCTTTGAATTTATAACGCTTTCAGCAACCTCTCGCGCGCCGTCAACAAGCTCCTCGGATTCCTTAACGTAAACGAATCCGCGGGAAATTATATCGGGCCCCGAAACGAGATATTTATCACGCGTGTCAACCGCCGCAACTATAACGACAAGTCCGTCCTCAGCAAGATGCTTTCTGTCACGCAAAACAACGCTTCCGATATCACCAACGCCCGAACCGTCAATAAGTATGTTTCCTGCAGGAACGGTGCCGTTAAATCTTGCACCCGACTTGTCAACCTCAAGCACTCTTCCGATTTCGGAAATAAATATGTTTTGGGAGGGGATTCCCATAAATTCTCCGATTTCCTTGTTAGAATAAAGGTGTCTGTATTCTCCGTGAATCGGCATATAATATTTCGGCTTCAGAAGCGCTATCATAAGCTTTATTTCCTCGCGGCAAGCGTGTCCCGAAACGTGAACGTCCTCAACCGAGTCGTTAACAACCTTAACTCCCGAGCGAACGAGTGCATTTATTATTTTTCCAACGAACTTTTCGTTTCCGGGTATTGCGCTTGAGCTTAAAATAACAACGTCATCGGGAGAAAGCTTAACTCTGTCATGCTCCGCGAATGCTATTCGGTAAAGAGCGGACATCGGCTCGCCTTGGCTTCCCGTCGTGATAAGCGTCAAATCCTGCGGGCGATATCTTTTAATTTCAGCCGAATTAATTAACACGCCCTCGGGCATATCCATATATCCAAGCTCGCGCGCCGCGCCAATTATGTTCTCCATACTTCTTCCGAGAACCGCCACCTTTCTTCCGTGAGCTGCAGAAGCATTGATTATCTGCTGAACTCTATGCACGTTGGAAGAGAACGTGGCAATAATGATTCTCTTTTTTTCGTATTGTGTGAAGATTCGTTCAAGCGAGCTACCAACGGTTCTTTCGGAGGGAGTATATCCCTGCCTCTCCGCATTGGTTGATTCGCAAAGCAAGAGGGAAACGCCCTCGCGGCCTATTTCGCCTATTCTTGTGATATCCATCATTCGTCCGTCTATGGGCGAAACGTCAAGCTTGAAATCTCCGGTGTGGAAAACTGTTCCCACGGGTGTTTTTATTGCTATTGCCGTTGCGTCGGCAATCGAATGGTTAACGTGTATAAATTCTGCCTTGAAAACACCGAGATTAACGGTGTCCCCGGCTTCAACGGTGTAAAGCTCGGGATAATATCCGGGAGAATTTTCTTTTATCTTTCCCTCAATAATTCCAAGGGATAGCCTTGTTGCATAAACGGGAACGTTTATTTGCGAAAGAATATAAGCTATTGCTCCGATATGGTCCTCGTGACCGTGGGTAATAAGTATTCCGCGTATCTTATCTGCATTTTTTACAAGATAAGAAATATCGGGTATTACAAGGTCGATACCGAGCATATCGTCATCGGGAAATCCCATACCGCAGTCGATTATAATTATGTCGTTCTTATATTCAAGAACGGTCATATTTTTTCCGATTTCGGCAAGGCCGCCAAGAGAAATAACCTTTAACTTTCCCGCCGATTCCTTACCGCTTTGAGTTTCTTTTTTATTTGTTTTTTTATTCATATATTATCCTCTTAAAGTATTTACGCAAAGCCTAAATACGCTGACTGATTAACAACACCAACTATAAAATGAGTATGGTAAAAAGAAAGGTAACAAGTCCGCCGCATACAAAAGAAATTATTAACGAAAGGAGGCGTGTAAGCTTAAATCTTTTCTTCTTCGATGTGTTTTCCTCAATTATCCGCGAAGCCTCGGATATCATATCCGCCTCGGTTTTGCCCTCTGCCATTTCATCGGAGCGTATAACAAAGCACGCCTCCTCAAAGAGAGCACTGCCCGTGTTCTTCAAAAATATAACCTTTTTTTGATATCCTCTCATACGAAATCCTCCAAATACTTTTTCAAGATTATTGGAGGATTAATTTAAAAATATTCACACGGGTGCGGGGGTATTTTAAAAAATGACCTTACTTTTATAAACTTTTATTCTTTTAATAAAGAATATGCGTGATTTTGAATTAATATTTTGTCTTTTTTAATTATTTTCTGCCGAAAAGTCTGCCAAAGAATCCTTTTTTCTTCTCGGTTGCCTCGGGAGCTTGAGAATCCTCGGTTTCCTTGATTTCTTCGGTGATAGCAGAAGCTGTTTCCGCCTTTACTTCCGTTTCTTTAGCGGAAACCTGCGCGCTAACCTTAATCGGCTCCTCGATAACAGGCTCCTCTACTGCTTCGGCGGGAGTAACGGTTTCCTTGACAAGCTCTTCCTTAACCTTATTTTCTATAGCAGCCTTTTGCGCTCGCGGTATTCTCTTCTTCTTTTCGGGAAGTGTAATTACGTAATTTTCATCGAGCAAATCGTCGATGGAAATGTTAAAAAGAAGCTTTAATTCAATAAGCTTTGCAACCTCGGGATACGACTGACCGCATTCCCACTTATAAACTGCCTGACGCGAAACGCCAACCGCACTTGCAAGCTCATCTTGGGTAATTCCCTTTATTTTTCTCAATACAACGATTTTTTCATTGAATTTCATTTAAAATTCCTCTCTTTGTTATTTATTAACCTTTGTAATGTCGTAATTAACGAACGTCGGACTGTCTAATTTCCAGCCGTCCTCTTCCTCTATCAGAGAAATGGTGAGAGTTCTTTTCTGCGGATCGTATCCGCTTTTTGTAACAGTACAATCTATCGTCACGAAAACAGTTTGCTTTTCGGAGCCGATAACCTTTATACTGTCAAAATCATATTCAACAGTACTTGTGAAAACCTTGTTCCAATCGCTGTTTACCATTATATATTCGGGTGTTACGCCGTCTATAACGCTATATTTCTGATAATATCTTGAAAGAAACATTTCGTTTCCGTCATTTATTGACGAAAGAACGGTTGAAAAAACGGTTTCACAAAATTCTTCGGAAAATACCTTTCTTGTCTTTTCTTTCAGCTCTTCTACGGTTTCAAATCCGTATTTCTGCTCCGAAAGATAAAGAGAGGGGAAATAAACACCATCCGAAAGACCTCTGTCATCGGAATATGGAATACCGTCGCCCCAATAAATCTCATTAAGAATTACAGCGTCGGAAATAAGAGATTTTGCGGCTGCGGAAACCTCCGCCTCGTCGTATTCTCTGTTACCGCAGGATATTAATAATCCTGCGGTCATTATAAATACAGTTATTGCCAATATTATCTTTTTCATCAGAATGATTCCTCTTCGGAAGAAAGTGCTTCGCTCTTCTCACTCTGCTCATTCGAAGAAACCGCCTCTGCTTCTGTCTTGATTTCTTCATCTATCTTTCTGCTTTCTTCCTCAATTTCCTCGCTTTTTTCAAGTCTTGCAACGTTGTTGATGTAAGAGCCCTCGGAAAGTCTCATAATGATAACGCCCGTTGCAGTTCTCGAATATACGTTTATTCCCGAAACTGACGTTCTTATGATAGTGCCCTCGTTTGTTATGAGCATAATATCATCGTCGTCCGCAACGGTTGTAATCGCCGCAAGCTTACCTGTCTTTTCGTTTATATTCTGACAAGTAACACCTCTACCGCCTCTGTTCTTCATCTGTCTGAAGTCAGCGAAATTGGTTCTCTTACCGACACCGTTATCGGTTATCGTAAGAAGTGTTTTTTCTTCATCAACTACTGCAACACCCACAACGTAGTCGTCGCCTACAAGAGTTATACCCTTAACTCCGTGTGCTCCTCTACCCATTGAGCGAACGTTGTTTTCGTCAAATCTTACTGCATTACCCTCTCTTGTTGCTATAACGAGGCTCTCATTACCCGTTGTATGTCTTACGAATATAAGCTCATCGTCTTCATCAAGATTGATTGCTATCTTTCCGCCCTTTCTCTGATACTCAAACTCGGAGAGGAGAGTTCTCTTAATAACTCCGCGCTTGGTTACCATGGTAAGGAATTCACCCTCGGTAAATTCGGAAATTGAAATTATTGAAGTAACGCTTTCGCCCTCGCCAAGCTCGATGATATTAACGAGGTTGGTTCCCTTTGCGGTTCTGCCCGCTTCGGGTATTCTGTAAGCTTTCTTTGCGTAAACTCTACCCTTGTTTGTGAAGAAGAGAAGAGTAGAATGGCTGTTTACAACGATAACGTTTTCAACAAAGTCATCTTCCTTTGTCGTCATACCTATGATACCCTTGCCGCCTCTGTTTTGAGCGGAGTAAACGTCAGCTCTCTGTCTCTTTATGTATCCGGTATGGCTTACGGTGATAACGCAGGTGTGTCTTTCGATAAGGTCCTCGAGGTCGATTTCCTCGGTTGCCTCAACTATTTCACTCTTTCTTTGGTCGCCGAACTTGCTCTTGATTTCGTTAAGCTCGTTTTTGAGGATATCCTTTACCTTTTCTTCATCGGCAAGAATTCCCTTAAGCTCTGCAACAAGGACTGCAAGCTTTGCTATTCTGTCCTCAACCTTTTGTCTTTCAAGGCCCGAAAGCTTACCGAGAGTCATTTCAACTATCGCCTGTGCCTGCGCATCGGAAAGAGCAAAGCGCTCGATAAGTCTTTCCTTTGCCACGGGTATGGATTCGCTTCCCTTGATTATGGAAATTACCTCGTCTATATTATCTATTGCAATCTTGTAGCCCTCAAGGATATGCATTTCCTTTTCTGCTTTTTCAAGGTCGAATTTGGTTCTGTTTACTATAACACTCTTCTGGAAATCAATATATCTGTCAAGAATCTGTGCAAGCGAGAGAATTTTAGGCTCACCGCCGTCAATAACAAGCATATTAATGGAGCAGGTGTCCTGAAGTTGTGTATACTTATAAAGTTGATTGAGTATAACCTCACCGTTAGCATCTCTTCTGTATTCAACGACGATTCTCATACCGCCTCTGCCCGATTCGTCGCGCAGACCTGTGATACCCTCAATCTTTTTGTCCTTAACAAGAGCCGCCATGCTTTCAATAAGCATAGCCTTGTTTACCATATAAGGAATTTCGGTGAATATAATTCTCTTATGGTCGTCCTCAACCTTTGCTCTTGCTCTTATGTAAACGCGTCCCTTACCCGTTTCATATGCTTCTCTGATACCGCGAGTACCGTAAATAACTGCAGCAGTGGGGAAGTCGGGACCGTTTATAAACTGCATAAGCTCATCAACGGAGCATTCGGGATTATCAATTCTGTAAACTGTTCCGTCAATAACCTCGCTTAAATTGTGAGGGGGAATATTTGTAGCCATACCAACGGCGATACCTACAGATCCGTTAACGAGAAGATTGGGGAATCTTGACGGAAGAACGGTAGG
>JAGBUD010000140.1 GCA_017630995.1 Clostridia bacterium | reverse complement strand
CTCGAAGTTGAGAAGCGCCCTTTCCTTTTTGGTTTTTCCGCCCGCCCCTACCGCCTTGCAGAACACTGCCTTTCCCGTTGACATAAGGGTGGATATGACAAGCAATAAAGCGTTCATTGTAAAATTCACTTTTTTCTTTGGATTATTTAACTAAAGTATAGCATTTTGTTTTATTAGGTGATATAATAAAAGTACAGTAAAATACAACAAATCTACATTTATGGAGATTTTATGAATAAATATTTTGTACCCAAAGAGTTCGACGCAGAAAAGGATTATTGCAGCGAATACCAAAATGGAGAAAATAGAACGTTTCCGCATTGGCATAGCGGCGCGGAGATAATATACGTTAATAGGGGAGAGGTCAAGGTGATGTTCGGTGACACGTGGCACACCCTAACGGCAGGCTCGCTTGTGTTCATTCCGCCGGGGAGATTGCATAACACGAGCTGCCTCGACCCCAACGCAGAAAAAACGGTTATCGGCTTTTCCGAAAAGCTTTTTGGAACGGGCAGAGCCTTGCTTTCCCTCTCAAGTGAGGTTGATTCGCACTGCATATTTTCGAGCCTTGAGGACACGGAAATTTCCAATCTGATTTCGAAATTTCACCTCGCTTGTGCTGAAAATTCTTCCCCTGAATTCGATTTGGCGGCAAGGTCGCTCATTATAGATATATACGCGCGCATTATGAAATATTGGAAGAAAAGCGGTATAAATGCGCTTGATGAGTTTGCGTATCCGATGGGAAAATCCAAAAATAAGCTCGTCTCTTCCGTTCGCAAATACGTGGAGGAGGAATTTATGAACGAGCTTTCCGCCGCGGAGGCGGCAAAGCGCTTTAACGTAAGCTACACAACCCTCGCTCAAGCGATGCGCGAGCTTGACTGCGGCGGATTTATTAAATACGTCAACCGCGTGCGCACAGAAAACGCGAAAAAGCTCCTCGCCACAACGGATAAAAGTGTGACGGAAATAGGGCTTGAATGCGGATTTTCGGTCACGGGCTATTTCATAAAGATTTTCCGCGGTTTTGTGGGTATGACGCCAAAGGCATACAGAAGATTCGTCACCTCGACAAAAACGTAAAAGCCCTTGTCGGATAAGATTGAAAGATAGGAATTTATTGCCGAGTGATAATAAGCGGTATAAACAAATGCCCTCTATCAAGGCTCGGAGAAATTTATTGACTCAAATGGCAGATTATGATATAATAAAGATATAATAAATGAAAAGAGTGTGACTGCAATAACTCTTGCTTGTTGTCAAAGGAGGTGCTGTAATGAGCAAGAACGAAAAAACGGCAGGTGAAGAAAAGCTTGCTCGCGCATTTAGAATCGGTGCTCCGACTCTTGTCTGTGTTCAGTTGCTTTTAATACCGTGCATGTGCGTGATTATAGCGTTGGCTGTTTTTTTCGCTATGTTCTCGTGGGGATATTGGGCGCGTTATTTGCTGATACCGAGCAGCTTTCCGTACACGTCGTGGACAACTGAAGATGGGGATATACGTTTTGACGTTGATTCATGTAAGAAAGTTATCACCTTTTCCGACGAACCGTATGATTACTTGGCTTCATCAATTTTCGGAACGGCAACAATTGACGGTGTTGAATATGATTTTTTTGTAGATGAATTCCCACCCGAAGGATTTTTCCGATTTGTAAATATGGATATAGTGGATTATTACGAGCAGGGCGGTACGGAGGATTACGACGAAATTGTTGAGGAATATACACTGTTTTGCGCAACCTCGAAGAAAAGAGGGTTAAAAAAATTTGTATGCTCGGTATATATGCTCGAAGATGGAGGATTGCTTCCCGAGGGAACGGAAATTGAATTTTACCGAGAATAGACACTGCCATTTTTATTTAAGGAGCTGTTATGACTAGTAAAATTAAAAAAAGAGCAAAAATTGCGTTTTTGCTTGCAGTAAACATAGCGTATATATTTACTTTAGTCGCGTTGATTTGCTCAATCGCAGCTTGCATTTTGATTTTTTCGGGAATAGACTATTACGGTTCGGCTAACTCCAAAATATTCAACCCGAGCAATTTTCGAGGAAGCGTATGGGTAAGCAAAGAGCTGGATGCAGAGATTTACGTTGAGAAAGAAAAAACGGTTTTGGAAATTGCCACTGAAGATTACAATCACGCTGTTACCTCTTGTATGCACGGCAGTGTAAAATATAACGGCGAAGAATATGAGTTTTTTGTGGACACATCCCTTTCGTATAGATTATTAACGTTTGTCAGTACCGACATAATAGATTATTACAATGACGGCGGAACCGAAAAATACGAAGAAGCGATTAAGGATTTTACACTCTTTGAGATATCAATGAGAAATTGTATAAGAAAAAGGTTTACCGCAAGCTTTACTGATGGAAAAATAACCTCGGATTACGTAGAGGTTCGTTTTTATAGGGTAAAGAAATAAAGCGGAGCTTGCAAAAAAGCGGCTCGGCGAGTTTTAATATTTTTACGAGGATTTTCGAAATCGGAAATCCTCGTTTTTTGTGCGCATTTTCGTTTTTGTGCGCATTTTCGTTTTTAGTCCGCATTCGCGTTTTTTGCGGGCTTTTTTCTTTTTTTAGGGGCGGGGCAGGGCGCAAAAATAAGGGAAACGGCGCCCCAAAGGCGCATTTTCACAAAAAATAATGAAAATAATTTTCATATATTTATGAACAAACGGTTAACAAGTGAAAATGATTTTCAAAACGGTTTTTGTTTGTGATTTTTTGAAAAATGAAAATTTTTTTCAAAACTCGCGGGGCGAAATCTTCTGTTTTGAAAAGCTGAAAAATGTGATTTTAGGGAAAAAACTAAATATTTTTCCAAAATTTCAAGAAAACTATTGACAAAATAGCCTTTATATGCTAAAATCGGAATTGTGAAAGTAATTTTCATTATTTTTGAAAAATGTTTTCATAAAATGTGCAAATTATGCCTAAATTATGCCGCAAAATGAAAATTATTTTCAAAAACACAGAAAGGAGGCAAAATATTTTTGAACAGGACTTTACTGCAGGCGCAGCTCATGTATAACGATATGGGTAAGTCTGAGAAGAAGGTCGCTGACTGGTTGTTTTCTCATTCCGGTGAAATTCTACCTTATTCTATAACCGATCTTGCCTCCAAGTGTGATAGCAGCGAGGCAACGATAGTTCGATTTTCGAAGAGGCTTGGCTGCTCGGGATATCAGGAGCTGAAGCTTATTCTTGCGCAAGAGCACGAGAAGAAGGTTATCATTCCCACGATAACGGGCGCTGACGATTGCTTCTCGATTTTCGAAAAGGTTTGCAACGATGCTTATATGTCACTCGAGAGGACGAAGAAAACTCTCTCTGCGGAGAGCATGACTCGGGCGGCAAAGGCGATATCCGATGCGAGAAGGGTAGTTCTTATCGGGCTTGGCACCTCGGCGCAGGTAGCGGAGGATGCAAGCAATAAATTCCTGCGGGCAGGCTGCAATTCAAGCGCATATGCAGACACGCATATGCAAGCGATAGCCACCTCACAGCTTCGGTGCGGTGACGTTCTTATCGGAATTTCGCAATCGGGCTCCTCAAAGGATATAGTGGAGTCTATGAAAGCCGCAAAATCGCACGGTGCAACGACGATTTCGATAACCTCGAAGGAGCGTTCGCCGATAGCAAGGCAGAGCGATATTTTGCTTCTGACCGACACGGAAGAAACGAGGCACAGTACTCTGGGACTCAATTCTCATATTTCAAGGCTAGTCGTTATAGACGCCTTGTGCTACAAAATCGTTTATCAAAATTCGGCTCGCGCATTCAGCATAGGAGAAAGCGAGGCCGAGCTTCAGTCCAAGCGCATTATCGAATAGGACTGAAAATTCTATTGGTTTTTATTAAAAGGAAAACATAAAGGCAAAAAGGAAAAAAGGAAAAACAGAAAAGGAAAAAGGAGAAAGAAATGAAAATTCTCGTAGTAAACGCGGGCAGCTCCTCTCTCAAGTATCAGCTTTTTGATATGGACAAGAATGAAGTTCTTGCAAAGGGCAACTGTGAGAGAATAGGAATTGACGGTGTTATCACCCACAAGCGCCCCGGAAAAGAGGACTATAAGTCCGAAGCTAATCTTCCCGACCACAAGGCTGCAATCGAGCTTGTTTTGAAGCTTCTTTGCGACGCGGAGCTTGGAGTTATTTCGAGCGTTGAGGAGATTGGTGCTGTCGGTCACAGATTTGCACACGGCGGCGAAATTCGCAAATCAAGCATTCTCGGTGAGGAGGAGCTCAAGTATCTTGAGAGTATAGTTGAAATCAACCCTCTCCACGGTCCGCCCGCAATCGCAGGCTTCAAGGCTTGCAAGAGCGTTATGCCTAACGTAAACCACGTTGGTGTTTTTGACACCTCTTACTATTCGTCAATGGAGGAAAAGGCGTATATTTACCCCATTCCTTACGAGCTTTACGAAAAGTATAAGATTCGCCGTTACGGCTTCCACGGCACCTCGCACAGATTCGTTTGTGCAAAGGCGGCTGACCTTATCGGCAAAAAGGATTCGAAGATAATCACCTGCCACCTCGGAAACGGCTCGTCCATCACGGCAACCGTTAACGGCAAGGCAGTTGACACCTCGATGGGCTTCACTCCTCAAGAGGGTGTTCCTATGGGAACGAGAAGCGGTACCATCGACCCCACCGTTGTTACTTATATAATGAAAAAGGAAGGACTTACTCCCGACGAGGTTGAGAAGCTCCTTAACTCCAAGTCAGGTCTTATGGGTGTTTCGGGCGTTTCGAGCGACTGCCGCGACATCACCGAGGCACAAGAGGCGGGCAACAAGAGAGCTGCGCTTGCTATGGATATCCTTGTTCATTACATAAAGAAGATAATCGGCTCATACGTTGCTGAAATGAACGGAATCGACGCGCTCGTATTCACTGCGGGTATCGGCGAGAACGACAGAAACGTAAGAGAGCGCGTTTGCCGCGAGATGTCTTACCTCGGAATCGAGATAGACGAGGAGCTTAACAGAACCTCTGCAAGAGGCGAGGACGTTGAGCTTACCGCAAAGGGTGCAAAGGTAAGAACCTTTGTTCTTCCTACCAATGAGGAGTATATGATTGCACTCGATACCCTCAATCTTTCCAAGTAATTAAAAAATAAAATATAAACCCGAAAGGAAAAAGGAAAAATGAAATCAGCTTACGAAATTAAAAAGGAAATCTGCGAAGTCGGCCATGCACTTTACAACCTCGGCTTCGTAGCAGCTAACGACGGTAACATCTCCGTTAAGGTTAGCGAGAACGAGTACTACTGCACTCCTACCGGCGTATCGAAGGGCGCTCTTACCCCCGATATGATAATCAAGGTAGACAGAAACGGAAACAAGCTTGAAGGCAAGCTCAATCCCTCCTCTGAAATCAAGATGCACATGCGCGTTTATCAGAAGCGCCCCGACGTTAACGCAGTTGTTCACGCACATCCCCCGATTGCTACCGCGTTCACCATTGCAGGCATCGACCTTGACCAGTACATTCTTCCCGAGGCAGTTCTTACCATCGGTGAGGTTCCTACGTGCGCATACGGAACTCCCTCCACTATGGAAATTCCCGATTCTCTTGAGCCTTACATCGAGAATCACGACGCATTCCTTCTTCAGAACCACGGTGCTCTTACCGTAGGCTTCAGCCTTACCAAAGCAATGTTCGTTATGGAAGAGGTTGAATTCAACGCAAAGATCTGCAAGTACGCTATGGAGCTTGGCGCAGTTCACGAAATCCCCAACGATCAGCTCAAGAAGCTTATGGAGCTTCGTCAGAGAATGAATATTCCCGGACGTCACCCCGGTATCGAAATCGAGGAAGAGAATACCTGCAACTGCGGAGCAAACGAGGAGCTTGTTTCCGAAATCACTCGCAGAGTTCTTGCAGCTCTCGGAAAGTAATTTTCTCTTTTTGAAGGAGAATTTGTTATGGCAATAAATTGGACAGAAGCACAGATTGAGCAGATAGTCGCAAAGGTTATGGAAGGGCTCAAAACACAGGCTCCTGCTACCAAGGGCGAATGGAGCGGCGCAGGCTACGGTCCTAAAAAATTCATTGGAGTTTTTGAGGATATGAACGATGCCATTGATGCCGCAGAGGCAGGATACAAGGCTATTCGTGCGATGTCGCTTGAAGAAAGGGAAAGAGTTATTGCGATAATTCGTGACCTTACCCGCAAGGAAGCGCCCGTAATGGCAGAGCTTGGTGTTGCCGAAACGAAGATGGGCAGAGTTGACCACAAAACAGCAAAGCATATGCTCGTTGCGGACAAAACTCCCGGAACCTCCGATATAGCGGCAGAGGTTAAGACGGGTGACTACGGACTTACCCTTACCGAAATGGCGCCCTTTGGCGTTGTTGGAAGCTTAACCCCCAGCACCAACCCCTCCGAAACGGTTATTTGTAACAGTATAGGAATGATTGCGGCAGGAAACGGCGTTGTATTTAACCCCCACCCCAACGCAATCGCAACCTCAAACTATGCAGTAGACCTCATAAACCGCGCAAGCGAAATGGCGGGCGGCCCCCGTATCCTTGTCAGCTCGGTTGTGAAGCCTACGCTTGACACCGCAAACGTTATGTATAAGGACCCCCGCATAAAGCTTCTTGTATGCACGGGCGGCCCCGGCGTTGTTAAGAGCGTTCTTTCAAGCGGAAAGAAGGCAATCGGTGCGGGCGCGGGAAATCCCCCCGTTATCGTTGACGACACCGCAGACGTTAAAAAGGCAGGAAAGGATATTATCGACGGCTGTACCTTTGACAATAATCTTCCTTGCATTGCGGAAAAAGAGGTTTTCGCATTCGCTAATATAGCAGATGAGCTTATTGCATCTATGAGGGCAAACGGAGCTTACCTTATCAGCCGTGAGGTTGCTGATAAGCTTGCGCCGGTCGTTCTTGTGGATAAAAAGAATCCCAAGACGGGCGTGGTTTCCAAGACCGTTAATCGCGACTGCGTCGGCAGAGATGCAAGGGTTCTTCTTGAGAAGATAGGCATTCACGTTGGAAGCGAGGTAAGATGCATAATCTGCGAAACGGATTTTGAGCATCCCTTTGTTCAGCACGAGCTTATGATGCCCATTCTTCCCATAGTAAGAGTTAATAATATCGACCAGGCAATCGACCTTGCAGTTAAGGCGGAGCACGGAAATCGCCACACTGCGCATATGCACTCCAAAAACCTTGACAATCTCACAAGATTTGCAAGAGCGGTTGAAACCACGATATTCGTGAAGAACGCACCCTCCTATGCGGGCATAGGCTTTGGCGGAGAGGGACACGCAACCTTCACTATAGCGGGCCCCACAGGAGAGGGTATAACCAGCGCAAAGAGCTTTACAAGACAGCGCCGCTGCGTTCTCTCCGAAAGCTTCCGCATTATATAAAGTTTAGAAAGGTATAGTGATAATGAACATTTCATCATCTCAAGTTGAGAGCATTGTTCGCAAGATTCTTGGCGAGATAAACCCCCAGGGCGCCAAGGTATCGGCTAACGTTCCGAAGACCGCAAAGGTTGCAACACTTACCGCCCCCAAGAAGATTGAGGTTAAGGAATTCGCTATTCCCGAGCTTCAGGACGACGACATTCTCGTTAAGGTTGAGGGCTGCGGAGTTTGCGGAACTGACGTGCACGAATGGAAGGGTGACCCATTTGGCATTATCCCCGTAACGCTCGGTCACGAGGGAACGGGTGAGATTGTTGCTCTCGGTAAAAATATTAAGGCTGACACTGCGGGAAATCCCATCAAGGTTGGCGATAAGATAGTTACCTCGGTTATCAGCTGCGGCGAATGCTTCGTTTGCCGCAACAAGCCCGCAAACACAAACCTTTGCGACAAGCAGGGCGTTTTCGGACTTATCCCGCACAGTGATGCTAACCCCCTCACCGGTTGGTTTGCAACTCATCTTCTCATCAGAGGAAAGGGCTCGACCTACTTTGTAGTTAACGACCTTGACCTCAAGGAGAGAATGCTTCTTGAGCTTGCTTGCGTTTGTGTTCACGCACTCAAGAGAGCAAACACCACGGGTCTTATTAACTTCAATTCCAAGGTTCTCGTTCAGGGACTTGGCCCCGTTGGTCTTGTTATGATAAGCGTTCTTCGCGCAGCAGGTGTTAACCACATCGTTGCGATAGACGGCACACCCAAAAGACTTGAAATGGCAAAGAAGCTCGGTGCAAAGACCGTTATCAGCTTCAAGGAAATCGGCTCCCTTGAGGAGAGAGTTAACCTTGTTAAGAGCGTAGCTAACGGTGTTGGAGTTGACTTTGCATTCCAGTGCACAGGCGCACCCATGGCGGCAAAGGATATCTATGAGTATATCCGTCGCGGCGGCGGAATGTGCGAAATGGGCTTCTTCGTAAATAACGGCGAGTACACCGTTAACCCCCATTTTGCAATGTGCAACAAGGAAATCAGCATAGTTGGTTCTTGGGACTACAGTGCAGACGATTATCCCACCACGATGGCGTTCCTCCGTCAAGCACGCGAGATGAACATTCCCATCAAGGAGCTTATAACTCACACGTTCCCGCTTGACAAGCTCAACGAGGCTATGGAGGTCAACGTTTCGCAGCAGGGTATCAAAATTTGCTACGTTGCTGATTAAGGAGTAGGCTATGGCTCTTGGAATGATAGAGGTTTACGGCTTTGCAACGGCTATAGTCGTCGCAGACGCGATGGCAAAGGCGGCAGAGGTTGAGGTCGTGGCTATCGACAAAAACAAGCCCGCGGGCGGTGACTCGGCAAGAGTTCCTCTCGTTATGGCGGTTAAGGTTGAAGGCTCGGCGGCTGCGGTTGACGCGGCAATCCTTGCGGGCAAGGCTGAAGCCGAAAAAAGAGAATTGTATATTACCCACAAGGTAATTGCAAGGCAGAGCGAGGATATCGAGTGGTTTGCTCGTCTCTCGGCTCTCGGTAAAGATAAATTAAGATAAAATATTTTATAAGGAGAATGAAAAAATGATGGAAGCACTCGGAATGGTAGAGACCAGAGGTCTCGTAGCTGCTATTGAAGCAGCAGATGCTATGGTTAAGGCGGCAAACGTTGTTCTTATCGGTAGCGAAAAGATCGGAAGCGGACTTGTAAGCGTTATGGTTCGCGGCGACGTTGGAGCTGTTAAGGCAGCAGTTGAGGCAGGAAGCGCAGCAGCAACCTCTCTTGGTGAGGTTATTGCAACTCACGTAATTCCCAGACCTCATGCAGACGTTGAGAAGCTTCTTCCTATTATAAAGTAATAAAGGACTTTGTAAT
>JAGBUD010000002.1 GCA_017630995.1 Clostridia bacterium | reverse complement strand
TTGATAAAACAAGGCAGAATTTTTCGGAGGTAAAAATGCTCAATTTAGCCGTAAGAAACACAGGTAAGCTCATAAGAGAAAAATCAAAAAGCGACAATATTCGTCTTGGCAGACTTTTCACCAAAAAGGATACTGCGCGTCTTATAGCTGATATGATACCGCTGAACAAAGAAAAAACCACGTACACGGTTCTTGATATAGGTGCAGGCACGGGTATTCTCTCTGCCACCGTGATAGAACATCTTTGCAAAAATATGCCCAAGCTTGAGCAGATATTTTTGACCTGCTACGAGGATAACGCGGACTTTTGCGATATGCTTGAGGATAACCTTGAGAGAATCAGAAAAAAATGCCGCCACGACTATGCCGTCAAGCTCTTTGTAACCGTCTACAGAGAGAATTATTTGACCGAAGCAAAGAAGCACTATACGGTGACTTTTTTTGACACGGTTCCCGACAAATACGATATAGTGATATCAAATCCCCCCACAGACCTCGCAGAAAAACATTCCGAGGACGCAGACGGCGTTGGCGGAATATCACAGCTCAAAATCAACAAGGCATTCCTCTTTCTCAAGAACGCTTGCGATAACGTTGAGAATGACGGAGTTCTTGCAATAATTCTTCCGACGACCTATTCGTCAGCCGCGGCTCTTGCACCGCTTCGCAAGGAAGTGAGCGAGAAGCTTGCACTTTCCTCCGTTCACCTTTTCATCGGAAAGCAGAAGAATGAGAATCGCGCAGTGCCCCTCAAAAAAAGCTTTATCGCACTCTACAAAAAGACACAGGCGCCCGAAACAGTTTCCATCACAACGTCATACGACAGCGGAAAGTACCGCACCGAGCTCGGCTCGCTTCCCTACGGCTTCATAGTTGACGAGCTGACGGGAGCGCTTACACTGCCCAAGAGCAAAGAGGATACAAAAATTGTAAAATACATTTCCTCATTTCCCGAAACGCTTGATAGCTTGGGACTGAAGATGTCGACCGGTCTTATTATTGATTCAAAATGCGAGGGTCTTCTTTTCACCGAGCCGAATGACGCAACCGTGCCCCTTATACGCACTCAATGCATCAATAACGGACAAATCAAGTTCCCTCAACCGATTAAAAGACAGTACGTTGCACCCGTTAACCCCTCGCTCATACAGAAAAACAAGAATATGATACTTATAAAGCGCATTCCCGCAAAAAGCGATGAAAGATTCCTCAATGCCGCAGTTTATCTTGCGGCGGAGCTTCCGCAATATAAGTACATCAGCACGCATAACAAGCTGAACTTCATAGACACAAAGGATAAAACCGCGGAAATGCCCTCAAGACTCGTTTTCGGTCTTTTCGCTCTCTTGAATTCCACAGTTTACGACAGATACATCTCCATAGTTTCAAAATCAAGACAGATAAACTCCAAGGAAATGAAAAATCTGCCCCTACCTGCGCAAAACGTTATCGAAAATATCGGTATGCGCCTTATGTCAATCAGGCAGACAAACGTTAAGGCTTGTGACTCAATTGTAAACCCAACTTTACATATTATCGAAAAATAACATAAAAAGCCTCGCTTATTCAAACAAGACGAATGAGGCTTTTTGATAAAATTATCATTGTAAAAGGAAATAAAAAAGGAAAGGAGGAATAGACGTGAAAAATCTGGTTATAGGAATACTCGCACACGTTGACGCGGGAAAAACAACCCTTTCGGAAGCACTCTTATATTCCTCCGGAACAACCGACAAGCTCGGCAGAGTTGATAAGCGCGATAGCTTTCTTGACACCTATTCGCTTGAGCGCGAAAGAGGTATTACAATTTTTTCAAAGCAAGCGATTATAACAACGCCAAGTGCAACCATAACCTTGATCGACACCCCGGGACACATAGATTTTTCTTGCGAGGCCGAGCGCGCACTTTCAATAGAGGACTACGCAATACTGATAATAAACGCGTGTGACGGAGTTCAATCTCACACCAAGACGATTTGGCAGCTTTTGCGCGCAAGAAAAATTCCCACGTTCATTTTCGTTAACAAAACCGATATTTCCGAAAAAACTCGCCAAGAGCTTATGCGTGAATTAAGGCTTCTTCTATCCCCTGCTCTTGCCGATTTCTCCACCGTCGAAAACACCCTTGAGGATTGCGCGGGCGCAGACGAGGACTTGATGGCGGAATATTTCGAAAGCGGAAGCATTTGCGACAAGTCAATTACCGATGCAATATATTCCTCCAAATTATTTCCCTGCTTTTTCGGATCGGCGCTGAAGATGGTGGGAATAAAGGAGCTGCTTTCCGCAATAGACCGATATACAAAAATGCCCCATTATCCCGAAAAGCTTTGCGGCGCCAAGGTTTACAAAATAACGAGAGATAAAAACGCGCGTAGGCTCTCTTTCGTTAAGGTAACCGGTGGCACGCTCGCATGCAAGGACACCATAAACGTGCGCACGCATTCCGGTGAGGTGTTTTCTGAAAAAATAGAAGAAATCAGAGTTTATTCGGGCGAAAAATTCAAATCGAAGCGCGAGGTGGCACCCGGCACCGTTTGCGCCCTGCTCGGCCCCGAGCATACTGAAGCCGGCGGAGGAATAGGATTTGAGCGTGTTGACGAAACAACGCTCTCACCCGTGTTAAATTATCGCATAATTTTACCTGCAAACGTTTCCCCGCAAGAGACCTATCCCAAGCTCCTTTCGCTTGCCGAGGAGGATCCCAGCCTTTCGCTTGCGTTTGACGACAGGACAAAAGATATCAGCATTCGCCTAATGGGAGAAATACAGCTTGAGGTTATCCGCGAGCTTATCTCCGAGCGACTCGGAATTACCGTCAGCTTTGACGAGGGAAGCATACTTTATAAGGAAACCGTTGAGGACGAGGTTTTTGGCAGAGGACATTTCGAGCCGCTCCGCCATTACGCAGAGGTGCATCTCCTAATAGAGCCGCTCCCCGAGGGCAGCGGCATAGTTACCGCTACAGACTGCTCAACCGACGCACTTGCGGCAAATTGGCAAAGACTCATAATATCACACATTGAAGAAAAGCGGCACAGGGGCGTTCTTATCGGCGCACCGCTGACCGACGTTAAAATAACACTAGTTGCAGGAAAAGCACACATAAAGCACACGGAGGGCGGAGATTTCCGACAAGCAACCTACCGCGCAATAAGACAAGGTCTTATGAAAGCAAAGTCGGTGCTGCTTGAGCCTACGTTTAACTTTAAAATAGAGCTTCCGCGCGAATTTCTCGGCAGAGCTATGCTCAACGTTGAGGAAATGGGCGGTTATGCCGACCCGCCCGAAATAGACGGAGATACGGCAACACTCAAGGGAAACTGCCCCGTTTACACAATGCGCTCATACGCAACGGCACTCCGCGCCTTTACAAAGGGCGAGGGAAAGCTCACGCTTGAAATAGGCCCTTACCGTCCCTGCCACAATGCAGAAAAGATAATCGCGGAAAAGGCATACAATCCCGAGCTTGACGAAAGAAACACCGCAAACTCGGTTTTCTGCAAAAACGGAGCGGGATACGTTGTTCCTTGGCAGGAGGCAGACGAGATGATGCACCTTGGAGCCGCCGATTCACGCGAGGAAACACTGCTTGAAAACAGAGCCGTTCGCCAAACGAAGACAAAATTCGAATCTGCCGAGGCAGAGGACAAGGCGCTAATGGCAATATTCGAAGCAACCTACGGAAAAATCAAGCCGAGAAAAATCAGCGAAAAGTCCGAAAACTCATCTGGCGAAAAGAAGAACGAATACAAGCCCAAAAAGGAAAAGCCAAAGGGTGATAACTACCTCGTCATAGATGGCTACAATCTCATTTTCGCTTGGGATTTTCTTCGCTCGTATGCAGATAAGGACATATCGCTTGCAAGAGATATACTTGCACGTCTTGCTTGCAACTACTCCTCGTTCAAGAGATGCAAAATAATCATTGCTTTTGACGCGTATAAGCGACACGGGGGCGAGGGTAGCTCCGAAAATCTCGGAGACGTGAGCATAGTTTTCACAAAGGAATCAGAAACTGCAGACTCCTTTATCGAGAAAACGGTTCACAAGCTCGCGCAGAAAAATACCGTCAGGGTTGTTACCAACGACCAGCACGAGCAAATGATGATTCTCGGAAGCGGCGCGCTTCGCGTAAGCGCGAGAGAATTTGCGCTCGAAATGAACGCATTTTCAAAAGAAATAGACGACGTAATCAGCAATATAAAATAAAACAAAGCCTATTCCTCCAAACCGTGAGTGAATAGGCTTAATTTATATTCGTTTTACCCTTTTATTCGTAAAGATTTATCTCAAAAAGCGTCGCTTCTCCGTCATCGGCAGAGGGGGAAGCAATGCGAGAAAAAAGTGCTACAGACGGTGTATTCTCGTTCTTTATGCGTGCAAACAAGGTTATAAGCCCGATATCACGCGAAAGCGAGAAAAGAAGCTCGAGCGCCCTTTTTGCATATCCTTTTTTCTGAAAACGCGGAAGAATTCTTATGCCAACGTCAGCACCGCCGCGTCCGTCAAAATTATGTAAGGTTGCCTCACCGATAAGCTCTCCCGAAAGTCTTACTGCAAGAATGAGCGCCGTCGCAGAGTCGTTTTCAGCGTTTGCGACCCGCAAAAACCAATCGTCATTTGCATTTTGAGGAAAATCCTCGCGATAATCGTATCCCCAAAAGCGATTATTCTCTTCGTCGCGGCAAAGCTCCGCATAAGGAGACGCATCACCCGAATTGAACGAGGATAGCGAAATTTCATCAGCAACAACGCTTGGGATATCCGATAGAAGCATGCGCTCGTTTTTGATTTTAACGCGGTAGGTCGAGCCGTCGGGAGAATCTGCATCAACATCAATATGCCTATATCCAAAATCGAAAATCATAGCAAGCTGCTCCCTTTCGACGTTTGAGATAACCATCGGTATTTCCTCAAGCACGGCATAGTAAAGCATATCCTCCACCGCGCCGCAAATATCCGATTCCTCGGTAAGCTCATAAGGGAAGAGAAACGAATATCTGCCCATATCAAAAATTCTGACGCAAAGGCAGCCGCACGACAAAGCAAACGCATATTCAACGTCGTCTGCGGCATTTTCTTTATAAAAGGATATTATTTCTTCAATCTGTTCTCTTTCAAAGCTGGAGACGTTTGCGTCAAAATCAAATGCTTCAGCTGAAGCAAAAGAGAGCTTGTTTTTTACAATTTTAGTCATATATGCAAACCTTTATTTACAAAATAGGCAAAATTTCTCATTTTTTAGCGATGACACTCAAGAACGATATCAACAACAAATTTATCATTTTCCGTTTTTGCATCAAAGCCCGCGCCGATATATTCTCCGAGCTTCTTACACGTCTTTAATCCTATGCCGTTGCTCTCAACCTTGCCAACGTCCGAAAGAATAAAATTCTCAATTTTAATACGTGCAGAGTCCTTGTCACCCTCAATATAAATTGACACGGGTTGGTTCTTATCCGCATATTTGTATATATTGGAGAAAACGTTGTCGAAAATTCTGACGAGCTTTTGCGCGTCCGTTTTTACTTGAACACCGGAGAGACCGACGTAATCGAATCCGTAAAGCTGAACGTTATATCCCGATTCCTTCATAAGCATTACGTGCTCCGAGAGCATTTGGTCAATCAAGGTTATTGCGTCATATGATTCCGCTGCTATCTCCATCTCGGAATTTCCAAATACGAGGAAATATCCAAACATATCGTCGGAAAGCTTTTTAAGACGCAGCGCGGTCGATTCCGCGGCAGAAAGATAGTTTTGCATTTCCTCGTCACCCGCGGACCTTGCTTGCATAACGTCTATATATCCGAGAAGAACCGTCAAGGGCGTTCTTATGTCGTGCGACATAGACGTTATAAGCTCGGAGTTGGACTCCAGCGCTTCCCTCTCCTTTTTGAGATTTCTTATAATCGAATTTCTCATCTCGTCAACGTTTTTCGAAAGTTTGGAAATCTCATCGTTTCCGCGCGTTTTAATTTTGTGCGTCATGTCGCCCGCTGCGATTTTATTTACGTCGCTGCCGAGCCTTATCATTCTGTTTATCACGAGCTGGAAGTAAAGTATTATCGTCACGATGATGAAAAGTATCGCAACTACCATAGCCGTTATGTTGGCGACGTCGTAATAAAGATATTCCGTAAACTCCGTCAGCGAAGCAAGCATTGTACCGTCGGTAAGCTCAAGCGGATAAAGCTCGTTTTTCTTGGCATACTCAAATAATTCCTCGCGGGTTGGGTAGTCAACCGTAACACCGCCCGGCTCTTTATCCTCTTTGTCTTCCTTGTCCTTATCATCGCCGCTTTCGGCTTCGCCATTATCCTCCGACGTCTCACCGTCACCTGCGGTTTCGTCACCGCTCGGCTCCTCTCCGTCTGTGCTATCGGATTCGTCGCCCTCATCTTCCGTCGGGGCGTCGTCGGGCTCTTTCGGCTGCTCTTCCTCGGGCACTTTATCTTCTACGGGCGGGTCGTCCGAGGTATAGAAAAGCTGGTCGTCCTTGTAAATCAAAAGATATACGTACTTATTAGCCTTTGTCCATTCGGATATCTTTCCCGTTTGCTCCGAGGAAATGTCGTTTGCCACGACGTAGGATTGGAGATCTCGTATGAATTCACGCTCCCTCGCCTTTTTACTTTCCTCACTCGTATACACGGTATTGATATAATTGAACGCCGCAAAATGCGTCAAAAAGAAAATAGAAACTCCGATGCCGAAAACAATTACAAGAAGCAAGAAAAATCTGACTCGAAGGGAGAGAAGATAGGCGGTTGCTTTCTTAAAGTATCCCTTAATCAATCTGATATCCCCTTCCCCAAACGGTTCTGATTATCTTCGACGAGTTATCCCCAAGCTTGCGTCTTATGTTCAAAATGTGGACCGTTACGGTGTTAGCCGATGACCCTAACGGAATTTCCTGCCATACCGATTCATAAAGCTCGGCGGCGGAAACCGTTTTCCCTCTGTGCTGTGCAAGGTATATAAGAACCTCAAGCTCCTTATCTCTTATATCGATGGGCTCTCCGTTTTTCAAAACCTCTCTCTTTGAGGGATTAAGTATAACACCGCAGGGCAAGCCTATTGCATCAACCTCAAGCTCCTTTGCGGAATATCGGTTGTATCTTCTCGAAAGCGCGGTGGCTTTCATCACGAGGTCGCGCGGAGCAAACGGCTTTACGATGTAGTCGTCACCGCCCGCCGTGTAAGCGTCGAACTTATCGTCGTCAAGAGATTTTGCCGTCAAAAAGAGAATCGGCACGTCGGAAAACTTGCGAATCTCCGCGGTTGCGGCAATGCCCGACATTTTGGGCATCATTATATCCATTATGCAAATATCAATATCGGGCGTTTCACGGGCAGCGCGTATGGCAGCCTCACCGTCCTGCGCCTCTATAACCTCGTTACCGAGATTCACGAACAGTATTCGCAAAACGTTTCTTATTTCGGGCTCATCATCAACCAGAAGA
>JAGBUD010000139.1 GCA_017630995.1 Clostridia bacterium | reverse complement strand
GGCAAGTCCCAAGCTCTTGCTACTTGACGAGCCAAGCATGGGTCTTTCTCCGCTTTACGTAAACACAATATTCGATATGATAAAAACTGTAAACAGTCTTGGAACTACAGTGCTCCTCGTTGAACAGAACGCAAAAAAGGCTCTCTCGATAGCGAACAGAGCATACGTTCTTGAAATAGGAAAGATTGTGAAAACAGGAAGTGGCGAGGAGCTTCTCGCAGACGATTCTATCAGAAAAGCATACCTCGGCGGTTAAAAATCAAAACCGTATCATCACACCACACGGTGTCGGTGATACGGTTTTCTTTTATCTCTTTTTTAGGTATTTTCTCATATCCACAGCGCAAGCAAGAAGAATTATAAGTCCCTTTATAATATAAAGCATATTTTGGTCTACGGAAAGGAAATTGAGACCAACGAAGATGATTTGCAAAAGCAAAACTCCTATAATAATACCGCTTATCTTTCCCGTTCCGCCAACAAATGAAACTCCGCCGATAACACAGGCTGCGATAGCATCACTCTCGTAATTAAGTCCTGTGTAGGAGGCAGATGAGCCGATTCGCGCGCTTTCGATAAAGCCAGTAATTCCGTACATTATTCCCGCAAGAGTAAAAACCAAAATAACCGTCAAAAAAACGTTAACACCCGAAACTCTTGCCGCCTCTTCGTTAGAGCCAACGGCAAACATATTCTTTCCGAAAACGGTTTTATTCCATATAAACCACATAATTATTGTAATTATTATCGAATAAAGCACGTATTTCGGAACGGCAATTCCCGATATCTTGAAAAGCGGACCGCTTATAAAATTTATGAAGGACGGGTCGAGTCCCGAAAGCGTCTGTCCGCCGTTATTTCCTATTTGAAGATAGAGCAGTGTAATTCCGAAAATTATCAGCTGCGTGGAGAGGGTAACTATAAACGGGTGAAGCTTAAACCTTGCAACGAAAAATCCGTTAACCGCACCTATCAAAGCGCCAACCGCTATAACTATAAGAAGAACCGCCCAAATCGGAAAAACGTTCAGAGCAGGGAACATCTTGTTTGCATATCCCGTCATCTGCAAAAGCGACGCGGAAATGCAAGCCGTAAGTCCAACCGCACGTCCTGCGGAAATATCCGTTCCCGAAAGGACAATTGCACCGCCTATTCCAAGCGCTATCGGCAGCTTTGCCGCAGTCAAGGAAATGATATTAATTATAGACGGAGCGGAAAGAAATCTCGGACGTATAATAGCAATTACTATTATTGCAAGGGCGATGATTATAAACATCGCGTTATCTAATATCAAATCCTTGATTCTGTTAGCCTTTTCGACCTTTGAAAGCTGTTTAAAGGCAGATATTCTATCTGATATTTCGTCAATTTTTCGCTTGGGAATGGAATAGACCCTCTTTAAAATGTTTTTATCTTCGCTCATAGCGCTCCCTTCTATGCATAAATGCTTGCAAGCTCCAAAATTTTCTCTTGCGTCGCGTCCTCTTTTGAAACCACTCCCGCAATTCTTCCCCCAGACATAACGGCAATTCTGTCGCAAAGTCCAAGTAGCTCTCCCATCTCGGAGGAAACGAGAATAATTCCCCGTCCCTCGTTTGCAAGCTCAAGTATAAGCTTATATATTTCAAATTTTGCACCTATATCAATTCCTCGCGTCGGCTCGTCAAGCATAAAGACGGCAGGAGAGGTGAGCAGCCACCGTGAAATGATAACCTTTTGCTGATTTCCTCCCGAAAGATTTTCAATTTTTGCCTTTTCACTTGGGGTTTTTATTTTTAACTCACCTATCTTGTTTTTTGTCTCTTTTGTCATCATTTTTCGAGAAAGAAAGGGACCCGTGCGAAATTTCTTGATGTTAGCAATGACTGTATTATCCACAATTGAGAGTATTGAAAATATGCCTGTTTGGCGTCTTTCTTCCGTAACGAGAGCAAATCCGTTTCGAATGGCAGCGGAAGGCTCCGAATTTTTTATCTTCTTTCCGTTGAGGAAAATTTCTCCATAGTCAAGAGGGCGCAAGCCAAAAATCGTTTCAAGCACTTCGCTTCTCCCCGCTCCGTCAAGACCCGCGATTCCAAGTATCTCGCCTTTTTGTAAACTAAAGTTTATATTCTTCAATCTCGCGCTGCGACATTCAAGATTCTCAACCCGTAAAAGCTCCTCGCCGATGGTATTAGTCTTTTTCGGGTATCTCTCGTTTAACGTTCTGCCAACCATAAGCCGTATAATTTCATCGGTTGTCAGCTCTGCGGCGGGTGCGGTTTTAATGTGCTTTCCGTCGCGCATAACCGTTATCTCGTCGCATATTCGCAGTATCTCATCCATCTTGTGCGAGATATAAATTATAGCGCAACCTCTCTTTTTGAGCTTGTCTATTATTTCGAACAGCTTTTCTGCCTCGTTCTCGGTGAGAGAAGACGTAGGCTCGTCAAAAACGATAACCCGGGCTTTGTAAGAAACAGCCTTTGCAATTTCTATCATTTGTCTCTTTGAAACGGAAAGACTATCCATCTTCGCTTTCGGATTTATATTTATATCAAGCTCGTCAAAAATTTCGCGTGTCATTTCGTAAAGTGCCTTTTCGCTCGTTAAGGGCAGAAAACGCGATATCTTCGGGTATCGCCCGAGAAACATATTGTCCATAACCGAAAGCTGCAAGGCTTGGCTTAATTCTTGATGCACCATAGCAACGCCGCCGCAAAGGGCGTCCTTTGCGTTTTGAAAATTGACCTCGTTTCCGAAAATCCGTATTTTTCCGCTATCCTTCTTGTAAACACCGAAAAGGCATTTCATAAGCGTGCTTTTTCCCGCGCCGTTCTCTCCCATAAGAGCATGCACCGTTCCCGCCTTTACCGTAAGGCGTGCGTTATCTAGCGCCATAACTCCCGGGAAATATTTGCAAATCCCCTCCATCACAAGCGCGTCGCACGCAAGCTCATCAATATCCGTCGTCAATTTTCTTTATCTTCTCCCGTGTAAGTGGCGTAAGGAATATTAACTCTCCATTCACCAATAATATTTTCCTCTTTAATTCCAAAGAATGCGTCCTTTTCTCCGATAAGGTTGGTTGCAATGGTTGCTATCGCCTGCGCCATTCCCGCGCCGTCTTGCTTAATCGTTCCCGTCATAGCTCCCGATGCGATTTTTGCCTTTGCAGCTTCGGTTGCGTCAACGCCGAAAACGGGTATAGTGCGTCCGCCATCCTTGTTGTATCCCGATTCGTTGAGTGCCGCAATCGCTCCGAGTGCCATTTCGTCATTGTTTGAAATTATCAATTCCACCATATTTCCGTTCTTTTCGCTGTAAGCCGAAAGAATTGTTTTCATATAGTTGTTTGCCGCTGCATTTGACCAGTTTCCGTCTTGGTCTACGAGATATCCGTCTGTGTTCTTGGAATCGTAAAAGGTAAGGGCAGGGTGTCCCGCCTCGGTCAGTATCTTGTTTGCGTTTTCAACCGCATATTTTGTTCTCGCCTCGGCCTCCGCATTTCCTTGCTGACCCTTGAAAAGACAGTAACTTATTTTTCCGTCACCGTTTATATCAAGTTTTTGATAATTCTCTTTGACGTAGTTTCCGATAAGGTCGCCTTGCATCTTTCCCGCCATCTCGTAGTCTGTTCCCACGAAAAAGCACTTATCATAGCTTTTTATTATTTCCTCTCTGACCGTGCGGTTGAAGAAAATGACGGGAATGCCCGCGGCTTTTGCTTTTTCTATTATGGTCTTTGCCGCATCATCGGAGCCTGTGTCAACAATATTAACTATGAGCATTCTTGCCCCCTTTGCGATTGCCGTGTCAACCTGCTCGGTTTGCGTCGATTGATTGCTGTTTGCGTCGTAATTGTGGTAGGAAATGTGGTTTGCCTTTAAAATCTTGTCCATCTCGGTGCGAACGCTTGAAATGTACGTGTCACTGTAGGTGTAGTAAAGAACAGAAACCTCACCCTCTCCCGCGCAGCCGTTGCAAGACGCAAGGCTGAATGCCGCGGCAAATGCCGCTGCGGTAAGAGTAACCAAAAGAGCTGTTGTAATAAATCTTATTTTCAAAAAATCACCGCTTTCATAATTTAGTTGGTGCTAATATTTTTTCCAACTGTCAGCACGATATACATTTTTTCTTATTTTTCGGTCTGCTATTGAAAAAATTCTTCTGCGGTGGTAAAATAGGAGTATAAAGAGTCAAACAAAATAAAGAAGAAAGGAGCGCAAAATGATAAAAACGGACATTTCCTTGCCCATAGGATATACGGAATCGGACGTAAAACGGGCGATTTCCGAAAAGCTGCCCGTATCGGCAGATGAAATAAAGGAAATCAGAATACTGAAACGAACGCTTCAGATAGATTCCGCGCATAAAGCGGAGTATCGTGTTTCTGTCGGTGCAAGCTTTTCGGAAGAGCGAGAGTGCGGTCTTTTGAAAATGAAGAAAAAGGTTTCTCCTTTTCCCGATTTCAGTTTTGAGATTCCGTCGTCGAAAATGCGTTCCCGACCTATTATTGTGGGCAGCGGCCCCGCGGGCTTGTTTGCCGCCGCGGTTTTGAGTGAGGCGGGCGCGCGCCCGATAGTCTTGGAGCGCGGACTTCCCGTTGAGGAACGAATAAAAAAAGTAAACTTCTTTATCGCAAGCGGAATTATTGATACCGAATGTAATATTCAGTTTGGAGAGGGAGGCGCAGGCACCTATTCCGACGGAAAGCTCAAGGTTGGCGCGCTTGACGGAGAAAAGCTCTATATACTAAACAGCTTTGTCGACGCAGGTGCAGACGCTGAAATTTTGTATTCATCGAGTGCCCATCTCGGAACGGATAAGCTCTCATCAATTATTTCAAATATAAGAAAAAGGCTTGAATCACTTGGCGCCGAATTTATATTCGGAGCAAGGCTCTGTGACGTAAAAACAGAAAACGGTGCCATAACCTCCGCGTTTTATGAAAAGGGCGGAGAAAAGGTCGAGCTTCCGTGCGAGAAGCTGATTCTCGCAAGCGGCCACAGTGCTCACGACGTTTTTGAAATGCTCTCTGAAAAGGGTGTTTCAATGCAAGCAAAGGGATTCGGCATCGGAGTCAGAATTGAGCACTCCCGTGAGTATATAAACGAGCTTGTCTATGGAAAAAAATATGATTCCCGTCTTGAGAGTGCGTCATACCACCTCGTAACTCACTTGAATAACGGCAGAAGCGTGTATAGCTTTTGTATGTGCCCCGGTGGAACAGTTGTTGCCGCGGCATCGGAGGAGGGCGGAGTTGTAACCAACGGAATGAGCGAGCATGCAAGAATGGGCGAAAACTCAAATGCCGCAATCCTCGTTTCTGTTTCTCCGAGCGACTTTGAATCGGACTCTGCACTTGCAGGGCTTAAATACCAAAGGAAGATAGAGGAGCGAGCATTTCTTTTGGCGGGCGGAGATTACAAAGCTCCCGCCGCCACGCTCGGCTCGTTGCTTGGCGGTGAAAAAGCAGAGCTTTCTCGCTCTGTAAAAGCAACTTATCCTCGCGGAGTCGTTGCCGCACCTATGGCGGCGGCACTCCCCTTGGAAATAT
>JAGBUD010000138.1 GCA_017630995.1 Clostridia bacterium | reverse complement strand
TTGCGCCGACATTGCCTGCGCCGATGACGGTGATTTTGCGTTTCATAATATGATCTCCTCTCAAAAATGGCGGTATTGAAGCAAATACTAACTTTGCAATGAAGCTCGCAGGTATAGGAGCTAAATAAAGCAAAACGGGAACGCACCGAAAGGTGCGTTCCCTTAATTTTTGCCATACATAAAGCGATATTTTAGCTTAAAACTAAAGAGAAGCGAGCAAGGCTTTAGCGGCAAACAATATAAAAAACGGTAAAAAAGTAATAGAAAATCCACAGCGAAAGCCTCTGAAAACAGGGCAACCGCTGTGGATTTTTTGCTTTTATAACTCTTATAAGACTAAATTATCTCTGAATTCTTCCCGTGCCGTTTCCACCTGCGAGAGCCTTAACCTCGTCAACGGAAACTGCGTTAAAGTCACCCTCGATGGAGTGCTTGAGGCAAGAAGCTGCAACTGCGAATTCAACTGCATCCTGTGTGGAGTAACCCATGAGGCAGGAGTAGATAAGTCCGCCTCCGAAGCTGTCGCCGCCGCCAACGCGGTCAACGATATGCATATGATAAGACTTCGAGAAGCAGTATTCCTTACCGTCGTAAAGAAGTGCAGCCCAGTCGTTATCGTTTGCGCTGATAGAAGAACGAAGCGTGATAGCTACCTTTTCAAATCCAAACTTTTCAGCGAGCTGACGAGCAACGGATTTGTAACCCTCGTGGTTGAGCTTACCACCTGCGATGTCGGTGTTTTCAGCGTCAATTCCGAAAACGTCGTGTGCGTCTTCCTCGTTGGAGATACATACGTCAACGTACTTGCAAAGCTCGGTCATAGTCTTCTGAGCCTGCTCTCTTGTCCAAAGCTTCTTTCTGAAGTTGAGGTCGCAAGAAATCTTAACGCCGTGAGCCTTTGCAGCCTTACAAGCTTCAAGGCAGATGTCAGCAACGTTCTGTCCAAGTGCGGGAGTGATTCCTGTGAAGTGGAACCAATCAGCACCTTCAAAAATCTTCTCCCAATCGAAATCCTCGGTTTTTGCCATAGCGATTGCGGAGTATGCTCTGTCATAAATAACCTTTGAGGGACGCTGAGAAGCACCCTTTTCGTTAAAGTAAATACCAACTCTGTCACCGCCGCGAACGATCATAGAGGTGTCAACACCGTATCTTCTGAGTGCGTTAATTGCGCTCTGACCTATCTCGTGCTTGGGGAGCTTGGTAACGAATGCGGAGTCAAGACCGTAGTTTGCAAGGGAAACGGAAACGTTTGCCTCACCACCACCGTAAACAACGCCGAACTTATCTGCCTGAGTAAAGCGGAGATATCCTTCGGGTGCAAGGCGCAGCATAATTTCGCCAAAAGTAACAACTTTCATTTTTTAAAATTTCCTTTCAGAATGTTTTAATTTTTATTTATTACACTGCATATATTTTAACATATCTCATAGCAAAAAATCAAGTCAAAAAGCACTTTTATTTATTTAAATATTTAATTAATGAGCTAAAAACAAAAAGGCCGCCGTTGCGGCAGCCTTTAAAGTGAATTAAAGCGTGGTTCTAAGAGCGCGCAGACACATAGGGCAGAGCTTCTTTCCTCTAAAAAGAATAAGATTTTCCTCTGCGTCGCAGAAAACACATCTGGACTTATACTTGGTGAGTATGATGCTATCGCCGTCAACAGAAATTTCAACAGGGTCGTTGCATTGAATTTCTAAGGTCTTTCTCATTTCCTTGGGAATAACAAGGCGTCCAAGCTCGTCAATATTACGAACTATTCCTGTAGATTTCATAAAAATCCTCATTTCTTTGCCGAAGAATTTTGGCAAGATATTTTACACATTTGGCACTTTTGTATTACTAACCGTGCTTTCTAACTGTATTTTAACACAAATAATGTCGTTTGTCAACGAAAAAAATGTAAAAATAGAAAAAAAGCAAAAAAGAATTTTTGCGGTGGTGATAAAAATGATAGATTATGAAAAATTAAATGCTTTTTTTCCTCAAAAAATCAAAAAGGCGCTCCTAAAAATCTTCGAATCCACAAGGGAGGAGCCAACAGAAATTCATATTGTCAAGGGCAGCGCCTCGGCGGTTTTTTATCTTCGGCGCAGAGTCTATCTTGGGATTTTCGTCGGTGAGGCGGAAATGGCGGAAATACTCTCACTATTGACGGGAGGAGCGCTTTATGCCCACGTGCATACCATCAAAAACGGTTACGTAAGCCTCGGCGGCGGCGTGAGAGTCGGAATTTGCGGACAGGCAAGATACGAAAAGGGGGAGCTTGTTGGGATAAGCGACGTAACGTCATATCTCATCAGGCTTCCGTCGCACGATTGCTCGTTTAAAGACGAGCTGTTGGAAGCCTTTCGGGAAACGAAGCGAGGAATGCTCATTTTCGCACCGTCGTGCGGGGGAAAAACAACCGCTCTGCGCGCGCTTGTCAGCGCCCTTGCCAATTCAACGGATAAACCGCGTATTTCGGTCATAGATGAAAGATGTGAGTTTAACGCAGAGGATTTATTATCGCTTGACGTGGACGTTTTTCGTGGGTATAAAAGGGGCGACGGAGTTGAAATTGCTATCCGCGTTATGTCGCCGCAGATAATCGCAATAGATGAAATTGGCTCATCACAAGAAAGCGGTGAGCTTGCGGAATGGGTTTTCGGAGGCGGCAGATTTATTGCCACAGCGCATGCAAAAAGCCTTGCCGATTTGAAGAAAAGAAAGAATTTGGCGGCGCTTCTCTCGCTTGGTATTTTCGATACGTTTGTGAGAATTTTTGACACGGGCGCGGATTTCTCTTGCGAAATATTGAAGGAGGACGCAAAATGAAGGCTATTGGTATAGTGTTTATTATGGGGGTAGCCTTGATTTTTTCGTATGAGCGAATTAAGAAAAGGCAGCAGTCGCTTGCTGTTATCGAAGAGCTATACCGTTTTATAGAGTCAATGCGAGTTGAGATAGGGTGCTATTTGCGTCCAATTTCCGAAATACAAAACACCTTTCCCTCCGAATATCTTGCAAGCCTCGGATTTTTTAAGGACGCCGCCTCTGTGGGTATTCTTTCTGCATATTTGAAGCTTGAGGGTAAAAATGCTTTCACTGACGAGGAGAAAAAGATTCTGCGCCACCATTTCTCGCGTATGGGAAAGGGATATGCCGATGACGAAATAAAGCTTATAGACACCACGCTTGCCTCTCTCGGAGAAATACTTGAAAAAAAACGAGCGGCGGCACCCGTGTATAAAAAACTAGTTGTAACACTGTGCAGTGCGGCGGCTTCGGCATTGATTATATTATTTATTTAGGGGGACGTTTATGGATTTGTCGCTTCTGATGAAGATAGCAGGCATTGGTATGCTCGTTGCGGTTGTTTGTCAAATACTCTCCAAAATGGGAAAGGACGATCAGTCAACTATGGTTTCCATTGGCGGAATTATACTTATTATGCTGATTATTGTGGAGGAGCTTGGTGAGCTTATAGATGCGGTAAAAGGGGTGTTTGGAATTTGATAATTAAGCTTTGCGGAATTGCCGTTATCGGTGCCATATGTGCCTTTTTACTTAAGGGACTTGGGTGGCGCGGGGGCGCTCTCATAAGCGTTGGCTCTGTGATCGCAGTCCTTTCTTTCATCGGTGTTTATTTCGAGAAAATAGGCGAAATATTTGACACGGTATCGAGGCTAGAGGGTGCGGAGGAGTCTATAAAAACAATACTAAAAATCCTTGGTGTCGGTTACGTGGGCGGAATATCGTCGGATATATGCCGCGAGCTTGGGGAGCAAGGAATAGCCTCGGTTATAGTAACCGTTTCCCGAATGGAAACTCTTCTTATAGTTTCGCCTATGCTTTTGAGCGTATTAAAGCTCGGATTGGAGATGGCTCAATGAGGAAAAAGGGAAAGCGTCTTATTGCGGCGGTTGGTATGTTTGTTTTAGTTGGAATATCGTTGACGTTTGTGTCACACGCAGATTCTGCGTCTGTCAGCGTAAGCACAGACGGAGATGTGTCGGAATATTTTGAGGATTTTTCAAGCATCATACCCGAGGAAAGTTCGATAAGCGTCGAGGACGGAGCGCTTGTTGGAGAAATTGGACTGGAGGGAATTCTCAATGAGATTCTTGGAGCAATACGAGGTGGAAAATCGGAGTATTTTTCTTTTTTCATAACCATTCTCGGCTTTGCCATAATAAGCGTGGTTTGTGAGCTTAATTCCTTCTCGTCATCTATGCAAGAGGTTGCGAGTGTCGGCGTTTACGTCATAATGGCGGTGGTAATATATCCTAAAATGTACGGTCTGTTTTTCGACGTTCAAGAAAGCCTATCCTCAATAAGCTCGTTTTTCGGTGCCGCCATTCCCGTTTTAACCGCTATAACAACGGCGTCGGGCGCGGTTCAAAGCGCGGGTGTACAAGCAATGAATATGAATGCCACCCTTGGAATAGTTGGCACCTTGGCGGTGAAAATTCTGCTTCCGCTTTCCTTTTCTATTCTCGCTTTAAGTCTTGTTTTTTCTTTTGGAGAAAGCGGCGCGTCGTCTGTTATGAAAGCGATAAGAAACCTTTTCA
>JAGBUD010000137.1 GCA_017630995.1 Clostridia bacterium | reverse complement strand
GAGGGCAGATATATTATCACCGAGATTTTGCGTGCCGTAAAGGAGCAGGGCAGAAGGTACTCGGATTTTGCTATTCTCTATAGAGTAAACGAGCTTGCCCGCTCGCTTGAAACAACCTTCACCAAAAGCGGAATGCCGTATAAAATCCTCGGCTCCATGCGATTCTATGACCGCAAGGAAATCAAGGATATGATAGCATACCTCGCGGTTATAAATTCCCCGGGTGACGCGCTTCGCTTAAAGCGCATAATCAACGAGCCGAAAAGAAAAATCGGCGCCGCAACGGTTGACGCGCTTGAGGAAATCGCGCAGCTTGAGGGCAAAACGATGTATGAGGTTATGCAGAATGCCGAAAACTACACCGCGCTTGCAAAGAGTGCGGAAAAGCTCGTCGGCTTCGTTTCGCTTATCGAGGGAATAAAGTCGGCAAACGAAAAGCCGTCTGTCTTAATCGAGCGTATATTCAACGAAACGGGATACCGCTCAATGCTTCTTGCCGAGGGCTTTGAGGGCGAGGGAAAGATTGCAAACGTCGATGAATTTATTTCCGCCGCAGTCGAGTATGAAAAGCGATGCGCGGGCGGAAGCGTCGAGCCCACCCTCGTCGGATTCCTTGAGGAAATCTCTCTTGTCAGCGACGTTGATAAATATGACGAAAGTGCGGACGCCGTTGTCCTTATGACGATACACGCCGCAAAGGGACTTGAATTCCCCGTTGTGTTTATTGCGGGAACGGAGGACGGAATATTCCCCTCCCAGCAGAATATGTTTGACCCCGCGGAGATGAGCGAGGAGCGCCGCCTTATGTACGTTGCGATAACTCGTGCAAAGGAAAAGCTTTATATAACCCACGCAAAGAACAGAACAATGTACGGTAGAACGGGGTATAATCCCCTCTCGGTATTCATTCGTGAGGAATTGCCCGAAACGCTCGTATTCCGTGACGCACCCCGCAAAATTCCGCCCCGCCGCCCCGCAACCTTTGACAGAGCAAGGCAGCCCCAGCAGCCGTATATGCCAAGGAACAGCGAGCTTCACCGTCCCGTTGAGATTTCGGGCGCGCAGCCCAAAAAGAGCGGAGCAGGGAACTACGGCATAGAGAAATTTGCCATAGGAACAAAAGTGACCCACTCCGTATTCGGAAAGGGAGTAATAAAATCCGCGCGCGACATGGGCGGAGACGTGCTTTACGAGGTTGATTTCGAAAGCGGAGTATCAAAGAAGTTGATGGCGACTTATGCAAAGCTGCAACTCTCGCAGGCATAATCTCGCAGGCATAAATCGTGAAATGCGTCGTTGCCGACTGACTCGCTCACCTCGCCGTAGGTAACCTCGCAGGCATAAATCGTGAAATGCGTCGTTGCCGACTGACGCATTCACCTCGACGTAGGTAACTACGCCGTCGGCTCATTTGCAGTCTTGCGCCTAGCCTTTCGCAATTTCTGCTCTGCGAGGCACGGCTTCATATCGCTCGCTCCCTTGCGCCTCGTCTTTCGCAATTTCTGCTCTGCGAGGCAAGGCATATGCGAGGCAAGGCATAAAAATTGGGAGATGTGTCGCGACGCAAACATATGATTTAAAATTAATTGGATTTTGAAAATAAAAAGTTATTATTTGGAGAAAAAATGATAAAAGCTTGTATATTTGACCTTGACGGAACACTGCTTGACACTATAACTACAATCACGCACTACGTCAATTACGCGCTTGAGAGCCAGAATCTTCCTCCCGTGACCGAGGAGGAGTGCAAGTATTTTGCCGGCAACGGAGCGACGCTTCTTATTGAGAGGGCGCTTGCGAGCAAGGGCGTTTCGGATTCTGCGGTCTTTGAGCGCACGTTCGCGGTTTATAACGCGGCGTATAACGCGGCGCCGCTTCATCTCACAACGGTTTTTGACGGGGTGGAGCAGCTTATTTCCGACCTCAAGTCGAGGGGGATTAAGCTTGCCGTGCTTTCAAACAAGCCGCACGTTGCGGTTTTCGATATCGTAAAGAGCTTCTTTGGCGATAGCTTTGACGCGGTTTTCGGCGGCAGAGAGGGCGTGCCCTTAAAGCCTGCGCCCGATGCGGTTTTTGCGGTGCTTTCGGAGCTTGGGGTTTTACCCGAAGAGACGGCTTACGTAGGCGACACGGGCGTTGATATGCTGACGGGCAAGGCCTTTGGCGCAAGGAAAACCGTTGGAGTGCTTTGGGGCTTCCGCCCTGCAAAGGAGCTTTGGGAAGGCGGCGCAGACGCGGTGGTTTCCACCGTAGAGGAGCTACTTTCGGAGGTGCTGAAATGAGGCGCGCGATTGTGTTTTTGCTTCTTTTCGCGCTTTCATTTAACCTTTTTTCCTGCAGTGACGAAGATGCTTATACCTATTGCGAGCTTGTTTTGCCTCTCTCCGACACCTTTACCAAGGTGGAAGCGGATGCGTTTGACGCCGCGTATGCAGACGGTGCGGCAGTGGTGGGAATTACCCGCATATCGTATTCGGCGTGCGAGGATTTGGGCATTGCTCCGACGCTTGAGCCGTCGCAGTTTGCGCACTATTATATGCTCCTTTCCGAGAGTGATTACGAGATAAAAAAAGAGGGTGACGTACCGTATTATTCATACGAGAGCGACGGATATTTTTACACCTTTACCTTCTACACCTCGAAGTATGCTTATTTCAGGGTTGTGTATAGCTGTAGGACGGAATTGCGCGATGCGTATGAGGAAAAGTTCATTGACTACGCGTGCGGCGCGCGCTTTACAATGTAAGCGATTTGGCAAAATGTACAGTATGCGGTAGGCTGTTTTGTGCATTTTGCCTTTATTGCTTACTGTCCATAAATTGAGGCGCTACCAATCCGGAATAATTCGTTTTCTTATAATAAT
>JAGBUD010000136.1 GCA_017630995.1 Clostridia bacterium | reverse complement strand
GGTAGTGGCTGTGCTTGACCTCTTGCCGCTTATCGGAGTTGGAACGGTGCTGGTTCCGTGGAGTATATTTGAGTTCGTTTTAGGCAACACGGGGCGGGGGATAGGTCTTATCGTGCTTCTTGTGGCGCACGAGCTTATTCGCCAATTTGCCGAGCCACGAATAATCGGAAAGAATCTCGGTGTTCACCCAATAATAAGCTTGATTTTGCTTTACGTTGGGTATGGGGCATTCGGATTCTTTGGAATACTCCTCGTTCCGCTTTTTGCTATTGTGTTAAATATTCTTTTAAATAAATTTTCCGTTAAAGAAAAATCTCTTGATTAATATTTATATGCTTTAATTCGAGAGGTGCAAGCGTAACCCTTGCCTTTTTGTCCTTGCTATGAACCTCAACTGCGTATTCGGTGTCGTAATCGGTGTTGAGAAGATAAACCGAGCCGTCATCAAAAACCGAATATCTCAAGGTGTCGGGACCCACAACGCGAACGTTTGCCTCGCGAACACCGCTTAACATAAGCTCGCGTACAATGAGGGAGTAAAGGGGATAAACGGAATTGCGTCCGGGATAGCAAGCGTTAAGCATTAAAATAACCTGTCCCTTGCCGTATTTGTTTTCTATTATAGCGGGAGTGCCCGGCTTGTCAACGTAGCGGAAGCTGTCTTCTATGCTAGCTATAAGCTTTGCATCCGTCAATTGAACCTCGGCATAATCGATATATCCCTCCGAAAAATTCGGGTCAACCGCATTGGAGAGAGAGGTTGGATATTTGAATCCTGAAATATAGCTTTCGTTTCTGAACTTAACGCCGTAATTGTAGGAGAGAACGTTACCCGTGAATTTGCAGCCGAAAAGGCGCTCCGATATTTCACTTTCAATGGGTGTAAAGCTTCCGTTTCTCCTTGTTTCTGTGTTGAGATGTGCGGCATTTATGAGAAGCGTTCCGCCGCTTTCAACGAATTTCTCAAGGCTTGAAAGCTGTGATTCCGTCATCGTGTTCCAGCCTGTGTAAACGAGGGTGTCGTAGCTTGACATAGCAGAGGCGTCTGCCGTTGCGGGAATTATGTCGTACGTTCCGTAAGGCACCTGACCCGTGAGGTTTTCTCCGTAGCATTCATAAGCGTAAGGGTCGCTCCATTTTGCCTTGCGGTTAACCTCGTCGGTGATTCTCCAAGACCATTCGGGCTCATTGTAGCCCCAATCCTTTCGGTCATACTGTCCCCAAGCGAAGCAGCCTCCGCCACCGCCTCTTTGCGAATCAAGGTTTCCTTGAACAAAGGCGAATTTCGTTATGGGCTGCGCAGTGGGGCGGTTGTCTGAATTAAGATAATCCGCAAAATCTCTAATGAAATCTCTGCATTCGCGACAAACGTCGCTATCGTATTCGTATCTTCTGCCATAAGCGTTAACTATTTCGTCACCGCTCTCGTGGCAAAGCACTCCCGCGCCGTTCATGTATGCCATCTTGTATTCAAGCTCGAGCCTTTTTCTCTTTATCATATCGTCGTGGAATCTTCCCGCATACCACTCGTGTGCAAAATATGCGCCCCAGATTCCCGTGTCAAAGGATTTCATCGTTCCCCTAAATATTCCTATCATTCTCTCGGGATCTCGTGGCATAAGCTCCGCAAGAGCAAAATCTATTCCGGCTTCAAGTCCGTACGTAACTATCATCGAAGACTCAACAACGCAAACCTTGTCGATTCCGAGCTCACGCTCGATTTTCAAATAGTCTTGAACTGCGGACTTAAAATATCCCTTTGCGGTTTCCATATCCTCTGCGTCCTGCTTGAGCATTGGCGGGTGCCCCTCAACGTAATAACCCGGGAGCTTTCCAACCCAAACGCTGCCAAGCTCGCCAAGCATATCACCCATATAATATTCACCCGCAACCCGCTTTATTTCTGCAACGGTTTCGCGTGTGAGAAAGCTCTTTCTGTCTGTTCCTTTAAAATGCAGTGCGTGCTGCAAGGTATAAAGATAAATGAAATAAATTTTGTTGTCGGCGCAAAATTTAGCCCAATCTATAAGGTATTTTTCGGGTATCGGCTCGCTGACTCTTGGAACTCTTATCGTAACGAAATTCATTCCTCTTGCAATGCAAAGTCTTTTGATTTCATCTGTGAGGGCGTCAAGCTCATATCCGTGCTCGCCTATATGCGCACCGTAAAGAACCTTTTTCGAATCGATTTGCTTCATTTTAAACTCCCTAATTTACTTTATAAATAAAATTCCGCCAAGGTCGGAAAGTCTCTCGTCGGAGAGCGATTCTATGTGGCAAAAATTCTTATTCACAAAGTCTTTTATTTCTTCTTTGTTTTTATGAGATTCTATATCTCCAAGAAAATAGACCGTGCCGTCGCAAAGTCCGCCGCACCCGCCGATAAATCCGTATTCGTAAGGGGGTAGGGAAATACCGCCGGTTTCAACGGTAAGCACCGATATACCCTCGGCTTCCAAAGTCTTTGCCATGCCTCTGTCCGCAGTTATCGCGGCAGTTTCCGATATTTTGAGGGTTGTGCAGGCTGGGTATCCTTGTTTGGTGTTGACGATTTTGTAGCCTTGCTTTTTTGCAAATTCGATAATCTCGCGTGAAAAGGTGTCAGATTTGCAAAAAAGACGCCCATTCATAACGAGTCCGTTAAAAATTGCGTCAAAAGGATAGTTTTCGCATTGCTGCTCCTCTGTGAGAGCTATATTTATAATTGAAGATTTTTCGAGTGAGCGCAAAAGCTCGTATGAGCTTTTGTTCTCTGCTGCGTATTTTTTTGATAAAAATAGCGTGTTTTCTATTCTAAAAAGAATAATATCCGTGTGCGAAGCTATCGGCTTTGGAAGAATATCCATCGGCGAAAGCTTTATGACCGAATATCCGCGCTCTGTAAGTGCAATCTCGCATTTTTTTGAAATACGCGAGTCTACTATAGCAAATGAATTATTCATAAAACTCCGTAAAAATGAAAAAACTTCGCCTTGATGCGAAGTTTTTTTCATGCATTATGCACGCTCGATCTTTCCTGAACGAAGGCAACGGGAGCAAACGTAAACAGATTTGTTCGTTCCGTTAACAACTGCCTTAACCTTACGAATGTTGGGCTTCCAGGTTCTGTTGGTCTTACGGTTAGAGTGAGAAACGTTGTGACCGAAAGCAACGCCCTTACCGCAGATACTGCACTTAGCCATTTTGACACCTCCTAAAATCTCGTCTTACGACGGAATTTTATAATTAAAATTATTGTTAATCATAAATCAGCAGATGGTATTATACCATATATTTTTATAAATTGCAAGGGGTTTTTGAAAAGTTTTTTATTTTCCGAGCAATAAAGTCTTTTCGTAAGCTGACTTGACCGCCGCAGCGGCTGTAGCGCGGAAAGCACCCTCTTCAAGAGCCGCAACACCCGCTATAGTGCTGCCACCGGGGCTGCAAACCGCGTCTTTAAGCTCTCCGGGGTGTTTTCCTGTTTCCAAAAGCGTCTTTGCAGCACCGAGAACGGTCTGCGCAGCAAAGCTTTGCGCCAAATCGCGTGCAAGTCCGCATTCAACACCGCCATCTGCAAGCGCCTCGATGAACATATATACGAATGCGGGTCCGCAACCTGATATAGCGGAAGCCGCGTCGATTTTTTCCTCGGCTATCTCGGAAAACTTACCCGCCATGGAAATCGAGGAAAGGAAACCCTCCTCCATATCCTTTGTAACGGCAGAGCTTTTCGTCCAGAGTATAAGTCCCTCTCCAACTGCCGCGGGAGTGTTGGGCATTATTCTAATTATGGGAAATCCCTTTGCCGCCTCGGATATTTTTGCAATTGAAACACCCGCCGCCATGCTGACAAGGCAAGCGTTTTCGTTCTTTTTAAGGCCCTCGGTTATCTCGCTTATTGCACTTGCTATTACGTTAGGCTTAACTGCGAGATATATGAAATCGCAAATCTCGGCTATTTCATTTCCGCTCTTGAACGACGCGCCAATCTCTTTTGAAAGCTCGTTTGCCTTTTGTTCGTTTTTATCGTAAACGTAAACGCTACCACCCGATTTTACGGCGGCTTTTGCGAGTGCGGAGCCCATATTGCCCGCACCAATAAATCCAATCTTCATTTTTTATCTCCGTTATCGTGTTTGTCCGTTTCCTTGTATAATATATTTGTACGTAGTAAGCTCATCTATGCCGAGCGGACCTCTTGCGTGCATCTTCTGCGTCGATATTCCCATTTCGCACCCAAGTCCGAATTCTCCGCCGTCAGTAAAACGGGTTGAAGCATTAACGTAAACTGCGGCACTGTCAACGCCATCGGTAAACTTCTTTGCGGCGGTATGGTCGCTTGTTATTATTGCCTCGCTGTGTGAGGTCGAGTGCATGGATATATGCTCAATAGCTTCGTCAATTGAGGAAACCACGCGAGCCGCCATCACGTAATCAAGAAATTCCGTGTCAAAATCCTCCTCGCCCGCAGGGATGCAGGGGATGATTTTTTGGCAAATCTCATCACCGCGTATCAAAACGGGATTTTCTTTTCTGTCATCGCAAAGTCTTTTTTTGAGAAGAGGCAAAAATTCTTTTGCTATATCTTCGTGAATAAGGCAAACCTCCATCGCGTTGCAAACCGAGGGGCGCGAGGTCTTTGCGTTTTCTATAATGTTCAGCGCCATATCGAAATCGGCAGCCTTGTCAACGTAAACGTGGCATATTCCCGTTCCTGTTTCAAGGCAGGGAACCGTAGCGTTTTCAACGCAAGCGCGTATGAGTCCCGCACCGCCGCGAGGAATCAAAAGGTCAACGTATCCCTTTGCGCGCATTATCTCGTTTGCGCTCTCTCGTGTCGTGTCGGATATAAGCTGAATTGCCGTGCGCGGCAGTCCCGAATCCGCAAGTCCCTCCTCGAGCGCGTCAACTATAGCTCTTGCCGAGTTATAAGCCTCTTTTCCGCCTCTCAAAACCGCAACGTTTCCGCTCTTGAGCGCAAGTGCGGCAGCGTCTGACGTAACGTTGGGGCGGCTCTCGTATATTATTGCTATAACACCCATAGGAACGGAAACCTTGTTAATGGTAAGACCGTTTGGACGTGTAACGGTTGAAATCGTTTTTCCAAGAGGAGAGGGAAGCTTTGCTATCTGAAGTATGCCGTCAGCCATATCGGAAATGCGTTTTTCCGTAAGGCGGAGTCTGTCTATCATAACAGATGAAATTTTGCCCTCTGCCGCCTCAATATCAATAGCATTTTTTGCGAGAATATTATTCGTGTTTTTTATAAGTGAAGCTGCCATTTTCGTCAGCGCTTCGTTTATTTTGCAGTCGGAAACCGAGCGCAGAGCCTTAACGGTTTCCTTTGCGTCTATCAGTATTTTCTGTGTAGAAGTCATTGCTTTTTTCCTTTAGCAAAAAATCTCGTTCCCACGCGCTTGCCGTCTGCAATATCGTAAAGCAGAGCGGGATTTGAGCCGTTTGCAATTATCATATCGCAGCCCGCGTTTATTGCGATTTTTGCCGCGTTTATTTTTGTAACCATGCCTCCCGTTCCGTGTGCACTTCCCGCACCGCCGCACATCGCTTCGATTTCGGGGGTTATTTCGCGGATTTCCTCGATGATTTTAGCATTCGGGTCCTTGTGCGGATCGGCGGTGTAAAGTCCGTCAATGTCGGAGAGCAAAACGAGAAGGTCAGCACCCACGCTTTCGGGAACCAAAGCGGCAAGCGTGTCATTATCGCCGAAAACTATTTCTTCTGTTGCAACCGTGTCGTTTTCGTTTATTATAGGAAGCGCTCCAAGCTCGATTAGGCGCTTCATTGTGTTTTCGAATTTTTCGTGTCTGTCTGCATTTTTGAGGTCGGGGGCAGTAAGGAGTATTTGAGCAACCGTGTGGTTGTAAAGTCCGAACTCCTTGTCGTAAATATACATCAGCTCACACTGACCGACCGCCGCCGCAGCCTGCTTTGTTGCAATATCCTTTGGACGCTCGGAAAGTCGCAGCTTTGCAGTTCCCATTCCGATAGCACCCGACGAAACGAGGATAACCTCATCGCCGCCGTTTTTGATATCGCTGATTATTTTGCAGAGAAGCTCCATACCTCTGATGTTAACGCTTCCGTTGGTGTGTGTGAGGGTAGATGTACCTATTTTTATAACAATTCTCATTACCGTTTCCGCCTAAACTTGTTTAAATAAAAATTTTCACAAATACATTGTATCACAAAATCTTAATATTTACAAGGGGAATTTTAATTTTACGCGCGAATTTATTTTCTAAAAATAAAGTTATGATAAATTTATGAAACACTCTTGCTTTTTGAAAAAAATGTGCTACAATTATAATGTTGTCTAAAAGTCATAGGAGTCTTTTTTCAATGAATAAAATTCGCTCAAAAAACGCAATAATAGCAATTTGTGCGCTCGTATACTTTGTCAGCTACTTCACGCGCAAGGATTTCGCAGCAGCTATGGCAGCTATGCTTGAAGCCGAGGTTATCGAAAAATCGATTGGCGGTCTTATCGGAACGATGCTGTTTATCTTTTACGGTGTCGGTCAGCTTGTCAGTGGATATCTCGGTGATAAAATAAAGCCAAAATATCTTATAGTCTTCGGTCTTGCAACCACCGCGCTTTGCAATTTGGTTATGCCGCTCGTTCCGGGAGGAGTAATGATTGCAGTTTGGGGATTAAATGGATTTGCGCAGGCTATGCTTTGGCCTCCGATAGTTAAAATTCTCTCGAATTATCTCAATCACGAAAAATTCGTAACCGCAAATCTCATAGTCACCTCTGCGGCGCACGTTTCAACGATTTTGCTTTATATCTACGTTCCGATTTGCATTAGTTTTATGAGCTGGGAAACCGTATTCTTCACGGCTTCGGCTCTTGCCGCAGTGTCTATAGTTGCCTTTGTTGTATCTCTCGCTATTATTATTCCCAAAGATGCGGAGGTTCTTCCCGCATCGACGCGAAAGGCTCAAAACGGCGGGGCATTGTGCGAGCCGATTTCAAAAATCGTATTCTCAACGGGTCTTGCGTTTATTTTCATCTGCATAATCATGTGCGGATTCTTGCGTGACGGTATCGAATCTTGGCTTCCCACCCTATATAGCGAGGCATTTAACCGTGACGCGTCGGAGTCGATTCTCGTTTCGGGTGCGCTACCAGTGTTCTCTATCGTAAGTGTAACCTTTGTAAGAGCTATACATAAATCGAAGCTCTTTAATAACGAAATTCGCGGTGCGGCAATTCTGTTTTTGTTTTCCGCAATTCTTTGTATTCCGCTTGCTATATTGATTGGCAAGGATAATGCCGCCGCTCGTATTATCTGTCTTTCTTTAACCGTTCTTGTCTGCGCGGCTATGCATGGTGTGAATTTCTTGCTTATTTCTTGCGTCCCCGGCAGATTTGCCGTTTTCGGCAGATCCTCAACGGTCAGCGGATTGACAAATGCGTTCGTTTATATCGGCGCCGCAGTTTCCACCTACGGAATAGCGCTCGTATCCGCACATCTCGGTTGGAGTCTAACTATATGCACTTGGATTGCGGTTGCATTCGTTGGTGTTATATTTGCAATTCCCGCATACCGTAAATACACGTCGTTTATCTACGCTGAAAATCAGTAAGTTTGCTAATATAAAACCTCGGTTGCTTTTGACAACCGAGGTTTTTGCTTTGAGCAATTTAAGTAGATAAAATCAATGAATATAAAAATGCCGTAAGGCGAATCAAACAAAAAACCAGTTGCTTGCGCAACTGGCTCTTTTTATGGTGGGGGAAGCTGGATTCGGACCAGCGAAGTCAGTGACAACAGATTTACAGTCTGCCCCCTTTGGCCGCTCGGGAATTCCCCCATATAATATTTAATTTGGAGCTGGTGAACGGAGTCGAACCATCAACCTGCTGATTACAAATCAGCTGCTCTGCCATTGAGCCACACCAGCGCGATGACGATAGATATTATAACAAATGTTTTTGCGTTTGTCAATAGGTTTTTTGAAAAAAAAGCAAGTTTTTATCTTTTTTCTTTCTTTGCAAAAATTTGCTTGAAATTAACCTCTCCGACAAACGCCGACGCAAGTATCATAATAGCTCCGATTATCTCAAAAACGCTCAAATCGTCCTTTAAAATTATAGCGGAAAGTAAGATGGCAAGAATAGGGTCAAGATAGGAAAAAATAGCCACCTTACTTGCGGGTAAATGCTTTACAGACGTGAAATAGAAAATGTAAGCTGTGCCCGTATGCAAAACGCCAACAATGATTAAAAAGCATATCGCCTTGAAATTCACGCCAACAAACGAAACGTCCTCGCATATAAGCGAGTAGGGAAATATTGTTACCGCCGCG
>JAGBUD010000135.1 GCA_017630995.1 Clostridia bacterium | reverse complement strand
TGAAGACAAGCTTATCCAGCCCACCTTCATTTACGACTATCCCGTTGAGAACAGCCCCCTTGCAAAGAAGAAGCCCGAAAATCCCCTCTTCACCGAGAGATTCGAGTACTTCATCAACTGCACCGAGTACGGAAATGCATTCTCCGAGCTTAACGACCCCATCGACCAAAAGGGAAGATTCGAGCGTCAGGTTGAAGCAAAGAGAAAGGAAGAGCCTAACTGTCGTGCAGAGGTTGATTACGACTATATCACCGCACTTGAGTACGGTATGCCCCCCACAGGCGGTCTCGGCTTCGGAGTAGACAGACTTGTTATGCTCCTTACCGACTCTGCTTCTATAAGGGACGTATTGCTTTTCCCAACAATGAAACCCGAAACCTAACCATAAGGCTTTTCTGACAATTGGCATCACGACCGTATGCCGATTCACAGAAAAATATCGTTAAAGCACAACAAAAAAGCAAAGTGGCTAGCTCAAGCACATTTTACTGCATTTGAGCTAGCCACTTTTGTTGTCTTTTTCGTTTGGTTTTGGATATTATCTGCTTATGCTGATTCCGGCAATTCCGAGGATAAGCTCGTTTGCGATGGCTTCTATTTTCACGTTTGCAAGCTCTTTTTCGGGATTGATTCTGATTCTCTTAACTGTTGCGTGGTTGAAATCGTTGAAATAGAAGATTTCGGACCTTGTCGTCAGTGCGGAGGTGAGCCAGTCGTCTACGTCCTCGGGGTAGGTTAGCTTGGTTTCGCTTGTCGTGCCGTCTGTGTAGGTAACCGTTATGCGCGCGTTTTCCACGCCCGTGTGCAGACAGCAAGCGCTTGCAACGAAGAGAATAGCAAGCTCTTCGCCCGATTTGGAAAGCGGAACGGTTATCTCGGTTGGGAAAACCTCGAAGATGGAAACGCAAGCAAGATTTTCGTTTTCTCCCGGTGTTGCAAAGGGGATTCCCGAGGGCGTGTAAACTTTTCCGCCCGAATTTCTGAAGAATGAATCGTCAATATATACCACGTTTCTGCCCTTTTGATTCCAGTTGTGCGAATATCTTCCGTTCTGGTACATACCCATTGAGTATCCCTTGGGGCGCGGCTCGATATAAGCCTGCTCGTGAAGCTCCGTCATGTTGCAGTTATAGAGGTTTGAGATATCAACCTCTTCAAAAGTCTTTTCTTCCTTGAGGGGAGCTTCGGGCTTTTCTTCTGTTGAAATGACGTAATCTGCTGCGAGCCAGCCGTCGTATTTTCCCTCGGTAACGCGGATAAAGAGGGTGTGATCTCCCGCCGCGGCCGTTGCTCTTGCGTAAACCTTGTTATTAACAACCGTAACGTCCTCAAGTGCCTCGGAAACGTCGAATACGTCGGCAATGCTGCCATCTTTAACCTCAAAGACGATTTTGTTATTTTCAAGAACTGTGTTCTGATGTGAAACGGTAGGCATCGGTTCGTTGCCGTGCATTACTCGAAGCACAAATCTGCCGATTTTATCAACCGTAACGAAGATAAAGCTGTTATTCGGTGCGGCAACTATTTCGTAGGGAATCGGCTCGCCGTCAAGTGTAACCGCCTCGATGTTCGACGCGCGCATAGGGATTCTTATGAGCTTTTTCTCGCTTCTTTCAGAGAAAAAGTTAAAGACCTCGCGCCCAGCCTTGCGGCTATAGGTTAAGGATATGTCCTTTAGATTGAGGCTCGCGTGCTCCCATTCGCTTGGGAATCCGGGAGCTATATTGATAACTCCGTCGAGCGAGTTTATTCTTATTCCGTAAAGGCCCTCTACGATAAGGCGAAGATAGGTGCTTGATACGTCGGTGAAATCCATATCGCCAAGGTCGCAAGTTCCCATGGGAGATTGTACGTGCGCCGCCATTCCGGGATTTCTGCCCGTGAAATAGCAATCGGAAATTCCGTCAAGTATCTTCTTTCCCATCTCCTTGAGTCCGAGCTTAAAGTAAACGAGCGCCAAATGCGCGTTTTCTGCGGGGAATATGCCGCAGTTTGAATACTGCTTCGGGAGCCAGCCCGAAGAATAGGAGAGTCTGCCGCCCGTGCCCGCAGTTTCAATGCTCTTTATATGATTTTCGGTGAATTTCAGCGTTCTGTATGCCTTAAATCCGTCAATCAGCTCGGAGCCGTGGACTTGATCCATTACGTGATAAACGCTCGGAAGCTCAACTGCGGGGTGTATGAGGCAGTTGCCAACCGTGTCGAGCGATTCGGCAATAACTCCATCGTTTGCGAGCCAAAGCTTTTCGTTCAAGGCTTTCTTAATTTTCTCGGCTCTCTTGCGGAAAACCTCGCCGTCTCTGCCTATCTTTTCTGCTATCTTTGAAAGCACCAGGTTTGCGCGGTAGTTATAAGCGGAGGATTGTGCGCAGCCCGCACCGTTATAGTTATGACCGTCTGAAATCCATGTGTTGAGCAGATTTTGATAAAGTCCGTCGTCATCGGGGTCAAAGGTTCTGCGCTCCCATTCCACCATGGACACCATATCGTCAAAGTGTCTTTTCGCAATATCGAGATCGCCCGACCATTCGATGTAATAGAGCATCATATCGAGCGCGCATTCTTGCATATTGTAGGGACCGTATTCGGGGTTTTGATTCGAGTCAAAGCAGGAGGGAAGTCTGCCTACGGGGTTTTCTTGATAATGATATCTTCTGTCAAACCTATTCTGTCCTTTCGGAATAGGAGTATAATCGTACCAAACGCGCTCTTTCTCAACGTCGCCCTTCAAGATAAGCGCAAAATATTTTTCCATGGTTTTTGCAACGCGCTCTCCCCAGCCGAGTGCCGTCGGAGCATACCAATTTCGCCAGCCGAGGAAGGGGGCGTGGTAAGCAAACGCACCGTGGTGGAATGAATCCTTGTGCCAAGAGGAATCGAGCGCGATGACGGTGGGTGCAACCGTCATATCGAGCGGCATTTCGGGGGTTGAAACGTCAATGCAAGCAAGCTTTGCGTATATTTGGCTCTTAACGTATGCTATGGGGTCTTGCATATTAAGCCACTTGTCGAGAGTTTCGTCATCGCTGTTATAGATGGCAACGAGGTATCCGTCAAAGGCCTTGCTCGGCTCGATAGGTGCGGAAATTCTAACGACTCTGTCGTCGTCATTTTCGGGAGAGCTTGTAAGAAACGTGCTTGCATACGGCTCCGACATTGCCTTTGCAGAGCCGAGGGCAAACGTTGCGGGGAAGCTTGCGCCGATACGCATGGTTTTGCCATCGGTATGGGTTACTGTTGCGCGGCGGTCTCCTATTTCAACGGTGTTGCCCTTTGTGTTTTCGGGGGAGAAATATCTTCTGGGCTCGCCCTTATATTCAAATCTGCACAAAACGTCGGTTATTGCACCGAATCCCGCAACAAAATGAACGTGCTGGTCGGTGGTTATGTTATAATGAATTATGTATCCGTCATCGGGCAGAAGAGGGTATGCCTCAATCTTCACGCGTACGTCGGGAAACCACGCAGACATCTGCGAAAGCTCGTATTCCATCCAACCGCTGTTGAAGCGGGCAACTATATCCTCACTGTCGTGAAACCATTTTGACGTTTGGTCTATGTGGGGCGAGTAATAAAATCTTGAACGCTGACCCGCAGTTATGGCAAGCCCGCTGTTTAAAACTCCGCACTTTGCGTAGTAGGAAACCGTGCTTTTGAGCCAGTCGGACACCGCACCCATAAATTGAGGTGCATCACCCGCAAACGTCAAAAATCTTTCGGGGTTTTCATCGTTTTTATGAGAGCCGTAGAGGGTTCTGTTGAAAACCTCGGAGCTTCCGCTTATTGAAAAGCCTTTTTCTGTCGGTGTGTATCTCGTTGTTGGTTTCATAGAATTTCTCCAATCGTTTGTATCCTTATGGGATGGATTGCATTTGAGTAAAGTATATCACACGCTTTTGCAAAAGGCAATATTTTTTAAAACAAAAATTGCTTTATGAATACTTTTTATCCATAGTTGAAATTTAATGAGTACTTATTTTAAAAATATTTGAAATTCTCTTTACTTTGCGAGAAATTAGTGTTAAAATAAAACAAAATCATTCCAGATAAGGAGAATGTAATTATGGTAACAAGACAGGATTTTTATAATGCGCTTCGTGAGCTTGGTGTTTCGGAGGGAGATTCG